>JAZUGP010000062.1:0-5926 GCA_045641225.1 Acutalibacteraceae bacterium | reverse complement strand
ACGGGCAATGCTTTCCCGCCAGATGACGAGAGAAATTATGCGAGACCTTTCCAAAGAAGATTTGATTGTTGAAACCTATCAGCCGCTGCTCGATGAATGCGACAGCACGATTGAGGGCATACAAAATCAGATAATGCTCACTCGGGATAAACGCAATACGGTCATAAGGGTCAACCGCATCGCCAAAGAAATGATAGACATTATTGATGAAATCACTGAAAAGGATAAGTTAGACAAGACCGACCTTGAATTTATCATTGATAAGATTTTCGTTTATGAAGACCACATTCATATAAAGCTTAAAGACGATATTACCTGCATTTTAGAGAGCGGAACACTGCCTGACGAGCAAACGGATGAAGCCGCAAATTTTAATTTAGGCGTCATAAATAACTTAAATACAAAAATAGTCCAAACGGCAAAAAATCACCGTTCGGACAAGGTTTATGGCGTCAGTGTTATCAGTAACGGCGACCCATTGGAGATATTCACGGACGTTGGCGGAGAGGTAGTTTTTAAAAAGTATTCGCCGGTGGGCGAAATGGCGGGGCTTGCCTCTGAGTATGCCGAGGCGCTTTCGCACGGCACTTCGCTTACCATTATTATCTGCGACCGCGACCACTGTATCGCCGCGGCGGGCGGATCGAAAAAGGATTTGCTTGAGCGCCGCAACACATCGGCTCTTGAAAGAATTATGGACGACCGCCAACCCTACGAAATGCGTGGCGAACAGCTTTTTGCTCTTGAGGGCATAAACCGTGCCACCTGCATCGCGGTGCCTATTGTTGCCGAGGGTGATGTTTCGGGCTGCGTGGCATTGATTGAAAGCGAGGGCGTTGCCGAGCTTACCGAGTCTGACCGCAAGCTCGCCCGTGTTGCCGCCGCCTTCTTAGGCAACAGAATGCAGTAAAAACTTTAATAAAAATAAAGAACAGCACTTGGCGGTTACCGAGTGCTGTTCTTTGCTGTTTTTATAAAATTAAAGTTCCTTTATTTCAAGGGTTTTTGCAAGATAATTTTTCTTGAAATCATCCAAAGCAAGCGGCAGGCAGGGCTTACCGTACTTAAGTGCGGTGGCTTTTGCCTCCTCACCGTCATTATGGCGAACACGAACCTGAGTTACAACGCCATTTTCGGCGCGGCATACGATTTCAAGAGTGTGGGTTTCGGCGTCGGCTTCCTGCAAAACCGTCCACCCGTTTTCGTTCCAAACAATTTCGTAATCCTTCATAAAAATACCTCCTAAAGCTGTTTTTATTATTTTACGACATATATTCGCGCTTGTCAATGATTTTAAAAGATTGCGGCGGTTGACTTTATGTTAAATTGCCTATATAATTTTTATACTGACACATTTTTGCAATATCGGATAGGAAAATACCCTCCCCCGCTGATATGATAAAAAACACGGGAGATGTTTTTATGGAGTGGCTTCAAAGTCTTAAAACGGTGCTTAACGAAATTGAGGAAAACCTTTGCGGAGATATCAGCATAACAAAGCTTGCCGATAAGGTTTATATGTCGCCTTACTACCTGCAGCGCGGCTTTCAGATAGTAACGGGCTATTCGATTGGCGAATATATCCGCAACCGCAGAATGTATGAAGCGGCAAAGGTGCTTTCTGCCACCGATAAAAAGGTGATAGAGATAGCGTACGATTTCGGTTACGAAACCCCCGAAAGCTTTACGAAGGCGTTTACGCGTTTTCACGGCGCGTCACCCCTTTCGGTCCGGAAAACTCCTGAAAGCATACGAAGTTTTTTACCGGTAAATATTAAAATCGAAATCACGGGAGGAAATTATATGGACTGCAAAATCACACCGCTCTGGGGATTTAAGATAATCGGCTTTGAGCGGATATTCGATTACGAAACGGCGTATAGCGAGATACCGGAATTTTGGAATGAAATCTGCGAAAAATACTGCACCCACACCATCTATGCGGGGCTTGACCCCTCCTGCCCCGAGGAGCAGGCTATTATGGATAACTGCATAGGTGAATACGGCGTTTGCATTGATGATGTGGGAGAGGGAAAGTTTCGCTATCTCATCGCAGGCAGATACACCGGCGGAGATGTGCCAAAAAGCATGAAAACATTTGAGTTCCCAAAGGGCGAGTGGGCAAAGTTTGAGTGTGTGGGACCCGTACCGCAGTCACTCCAGAGCCTTAACGACTATGTATTCAAGCAATGGCTTCCCGGCAATCCGGATTACGAGATGTCCGGCTACTATAATGTTGAATGGTATTCGTGTGACGGTGAAAAATCCGACTCGGATTATAAAAGCGGTATCTGGGTGCCTGTGAAAAGGTACTCGGACGAGGTAAAAAAACGCTTTGGGAATACCGATGAATACAAGCAGTCGGCAATTAAAGCCGCGGCGCGCACCGATGAGCAAAACAGCGCCGTTAACGCGGGGCTTATGGATATTTTCGCAGAGTTCGGCGGTATTAAGAATATGCCCACAGGCAGCAGCACGGTAAACGGTATGGTTTTAAAGCTTAAAAACTATATTGGCAAAAATTATTACGATTGCTCAGACCAAATGCTTTTTTCACTCGGCGAAATGTATGTAAACGACAATCGGTTTAAGCAAAATATTGACCGCGTGGGCGGTGAGAATACAGCGCAGTTTGTACACGATGCAATAGCAAAATATCTTGAAAAATAACGGCAAAGCAGGTGCGGTATGCAAAAGAGAAATTATCAAAAAGAGCTTGAAAATGTTATAGAAAGCGGCTTTGAAAATAAGGTGCCGCGCCTTTTGCTGCACGTTTGCTGCGCCCCCTGTTCAAGCTCGGTGCTTGAGTATCTTTCAAAATATTTTGAAATAACGGTTTTTTACTACAACCCGAACATAGAGCCGCAAAGCGAGTTTGATTTCCGCCTTGCGGAGGAACGGCGCTTTGTATCCGAGATAACGCCCGAGCATCCGGTGACCGTTATCGCCGGTGAGTATGAAAACAGCGCGTATCACGATGCTGTAAAGGGACTCGAAAACGAGCCCGAGGGCGGCAGGAGATGCGAGAAATGCTTTTATATGCGCCTTAAAAAAACCGCCCTGCTTTGCAAAAAGGAAAACTTTGATTATTTTACAACAACCCTTACCGTAAGTCCGCTCAAAAACGCGGATATGTTAAATGCAATCGGCGAAAGGGCAGCAAGCGAAACGGGTGCGCGGTGGCTTCCCTGCGATTTTAAAAAGAAAAACGGCTATCTGCGCACAATAGAGCTTTCAAAAAAGCATAATCTTTACCGTCAGAACTACTGCGGCTGTGTTTATTCAAGGGCGAACAAAAGCTTTGACTGACACTTGCCTTTTGCCGCTTCTTGACTTTAGCGCTTTTATGTGTTAAAATGTTTATATAATAATAATTTGGAGGCGGCTATGGAACACGGTGACTTTTCGGATATTCTTTTTACGGCGATAGCTACCCTTGAAAACGAGGAAGAAATCAAAAATCTTTTTGAGGATATCTGCACACCCAAAGAGATAAAATCTATAGCTCAGCGTTTTGAGGTTGCAAGAATGTTAAGCGAGGGTGCGGTGTATAACGACATTGTTAACGCCACCGGTGCCAGCACCGCAACGGTATCTCGGGTGAGCCGCACGATGAATGTGGGCTGTAAGACCGCGCTTGAGCGAATGAGGAAATACTGATGTACCGAAACTTTGCTTCAAGGTACGATATACTGATGAAAAATGCGGATTATGAAAAGCGGACAGAGTTTATTTGTTCGCTTTTTTCTGCGTATGACCGAATGCCTGCCTTGCTTTTGGACCTTGCCTGCGGAACGGGTGAGTTTTCCGAAAGGTTTAACAGAAAAGGTGTTTCGGTAATCGGTGTCGATATAAGTGAGGATATGCTTTGCATTGCACGGGATAAGTCGGTGAAAAACGGCTCCGATGTACTTTACCTCTGCCAGAATGCCACAGAGCTTGACCTTTACGGCACGGTGGACGGCGCCGTTTGTATGCTTGACAGTTTAAATCACATTACCGACCGTGACGACCTCAAAAAAGCGATTTCAAGGGTATCTCTTTTTCTTGAAAAGGACCGCCTTTTCATATTTGATGTTAACACCGCATATAAACATAATAAAGTCCTTGCGGATAACTCTTTTGTGTTTGAGGAGGAGGGCTTTATGTGTGTGTGGCAGAATATCACCGAAAATAATGTCACCGATATGAAGCTTGATTTCTTTACCGAAAACGAAAAGGGCGGATATTCAAGAAGCACCGAGTATATAACAGAGCGTGCCTACACCGAAAGCGAGATAAAATCGGTGCTTGATGCTGCAAATCTTGAAATACTTGCTGTGCTTGACGATATGACCGGTACCCCCGCGACCGATAAGACCGAGCGCGCGGTATATGTTACGAGAAAGAAATAACCGAGAGGATTTTTAATATATGGGAAAGCTTATAAGATGCATCACATCTGACGGACTTATTATGGCTACCGCGCTTGACAGCAAGGATATCGTAAGTCAGGCCGAAAGTTTACATAAAACCTCCGCAGTGGTCACCGCTGCGTTGGGCAGACTGCTCACCGCCACCTCAATGATGGGCAATATGCTTAAAAACAGCGGAGACAGTATAACTGTAAAGATAGATGGTGACGGCCCTGCCGGTGCGCTTATTGCGGCGGCGGACTATTCCGGAAATGTGCGCGGATATGCAGTTAATCCGGTGGTTGAAATACCGCTTAAATCAAACGGCAAGCTTGATGTGGGCACCGCAGTGGGTAAAAACGGCAACCTTTTCGTTATAAAGGATTTGGGACTTAAGGAGCCTTACAACGGTTTTGTACCCATAACCTCGGGCGAAATTGCCGAAGACATCACGGCTTATTATGCCATAAGCGAACAGATACCCACCGTGTGCGCTTTGGGGGTGCTTGTTAATCCCGACCTCACGGTGAGCTGCGCGGGCGGATACATTATTCAACTGCTCCCCGCCGCGTGCGGAGATGAGGGCATAATTTCAAAGCTTGAGGAAAACATAAAGCGAATGCGCCCCGTTACCGACCTTTTGTGTGACGGGAGGGACATAGAGGAAATCGTGCGTATGGCACTTGACGGATTTGAGGTGGAGGTGCTTGACACCGCCGATGCGGTATACCGGTGCACCTGCTCGAGAGAGAGATTTGAAAAAGCACTTATCTCACTCGGGAAAGCGGAGCTTACCGAAATCGCAAACGACCTGCCCGAAGCCAAAACCACCTGCCAGTTCTGTAACAGCACCTATGTTTTCACGCGCAATGAAATAAAAGAAATAATCAAAAAAGCACCCAAATAATTTTTAAAAAAACACTTGACAATCTCTACTCGATATGCTAATATAGGTTTTGTCGCCGGTGAGTTACACGCGAGCCAGCGCCAGGGTCAGAGTAGGTGATGTTATCACCGCCTGTCTTTAATGTGGGAGCATAGCTCAGCTGGGAGAGCATCTGCCTTACAAGCAGAGGGTCATAGGTTCGAGCCCTATTGTTCCCACCACTTTGGCCTGGTAGTTCAGTTGGTTAGAACGCTAGCCTGTCACGCTAGAGGTCGTGGGTTCGAGCCCCATCCAGGTCGCCATTTGCCTCTGTAGCTCAGTCGGTAGAGCAAGGGACTGAAAATCCCTGTGTCGTTGGTTCGATTCCGACCGGAGGCACCATTTAATTTGCGGATTTAGCTCATCTGGTAGAGCGCCACCTTGCCAAGGTGGAGGTAGCGAGTTCGAGCCTCGTAATCCGCTCCATAAGGGCGCTAAATAAAGCGCCCTTTATTTAACAGAATATTCGGCACCATGGCCAAGCGGTAAGGCAGGGGCCTGCAAAGCCCTTATCCCCAGTTCGATTCTGGGTGGTGCCTCCAAAAATCCCGTTCACGAAGTGGGCGGGATTTTTTCTTCTTACTTCTTACCTTTTACCTCTTACCTA
>JAZUGP010000061.1:0-10381 GCA_045641225.1 Acutalibacteraceae bacterium | reverse complement strand
ATTAAATAAGTTTAAAATGCTATAATATTAAATAAGTTTAAAAGCATTTGACTTTTTTATTATATATTGATATAATATATTGAATAAATATTTGCATTGGAGTTGATTGCTACGGTTACGAGTATGACCGGCTTCGGCAGGGCAAAGGAGAGCTTTGGTGAGCTTGATGTTACGGTTGAGATAAAATCGGTAAATCACAGATTTTTTGAGTTTTCATCAAGAGTGCCGCGAGCCTTTAACTTTCTTGATGAAAAGTTAAAGACTTTGTGTCAGCAGAGTATTTCACGCGGAAAGATTGAGGTAAGCGTTACCGTTGATAATCACGCGGAGGACAGCCTTGAGCTTGAAATAAACAAGGCTTATGCCGATGCGTATATAAAAGCACTCAACAGGCTTTCAAAGGAATATCACCTTAAAAACGATATAAAGCTTTCCTCTCTTGCGCAAAACTCCGATATTTTCGTTGTTAAAAAGGCGGAAACCGACGAGGAGTTTGTAACCGACTGCGTTTTAAAGACCGCAAAAACCGCCGTTGATAATTTTGTTGCCATGCGCGCCTCTGAGGGCGAAAGACTTAAGGCGGATGTTTGCTCGCGTGCCGACTATATTCTTTCACGGGTTGAGTTTATTGAAAAGCGCTCTCCCGAAACGGTGAACGAATACCGTGTGCGCCTTGAGCAGAAAATTAAAGATTTATTGGGCGACGTTACGGTTGATGAACAGCGTTTGCTTACCGAAACCGCAATATTCGCCGATAAAATAGCCGTTGCGGAGGAGACTGTTCGTCTGCGCTCACATATAAACGAGTTTAAATCACTGTTTGAAGCGGGCGGAGCCATAGGGCGAAAACTTGATTTTATTGTTCAGGAAATGAACCGCGAAACAAATACCATTGGGTCAAAGGCGCAGGATGTTGAGATAACCAAAACGGTTGTTGATATAAAATCCGAAATAGAAAAAATCAGGGAACAGATACAAAATATCGAATAGCGGGGTGCTCGTATGAAGCTTGTTAACATAGGATTCGGAAATATGGTTTCCGCAAACAGAATGATAGCAATAGTAAGTCCCGAGTCGGCGCCTATTAAGCGTATCGTTCAGGATGCCAAGGAACGCGGAACTCTTATTGATGCCACCCACGGCAGAAGAACGCGCGCGGTTATCATTATGGACAGCGACCATATCATTCTCACCTATCTGCAGTCGGAAACGGTTGCCAACCGTCTGCTTGATGACGATTCGGTTATCGACGACGAGGAGGCTGAAGATGAGTAAAGCCGGTGTGTATATCATTTCGGGGCCCTCGGGCTCAGGCAAGGATACAATTTTAAAGGGTGTATTTAAAAAGTGGCCCGATATTTACTTTTCGATTTCTTCAATAACCCGTCCTATGAGGACAGGTGAGGTTGAGGGAGATAAATACCACTTTATTTCACAAAAAGAGTTTGAAGACCTGCTCAAAAACGATATGATGCTTGAGCATAATGTGTTTTTGGGTAACTACTACGGAACGCCGAAAAAGCCTATCGTTGACGCTGTGAACAGCGGTAAGGACGCTATTATCGAGGTTGATGTAAACGGCGCAGCACAGATAAGAAAAAAGATGCCCGAATGTGTGTCTGTATTCATTATGCCGCCTTCTCTTGAGGTTTTAAAAGACCGTCTTACAAAGCGCGGTACCGAAAGTGACGAACTTATAGACAAGCGTATAAACGAGGCACTCAGGGAAATCAAATGCGCTGAAGACTACGATTATATAATCGTTAACGACACGATAGAGCAGGCAACGGACGATTTTGTTTCTATTATCAGAAGCTGCCGTCTTAAAAACGAAAATCAAAAACACATGATTAACAGTGTTTTAGGTAAATAATTTATTCTCGAAAGGAATTGTTTTATTATGTTAAATCCCAACATCGGAAAGCTTATTGAAAATTATGATAACCGTTATCGCCTTGTTACCGATATTTCGGAATGTGCCCGTGACATCTCAAAGGATGCTCAGGACCGCGAGGAGATACTCATTGAAAAGCCCGTAAGCATAGCAATCAACAAACTGGCTTCAAAGCTCGACTGATTTTTTAGTTTTCAAAGGGAGGTGCCTTATATGAGCAATGCCGTGTTTGTTGCCATTGACGGCGCCACCGGAAGCTTTGATAAAAAGTTCACCTATCTTGTGCCGGAGGAATATAAAGATATTTCTCTTTCTGGCCGCAGGGTAAGTGTTCCTTTCGGTCTTTCAAACCGTACCGTGCAGGCGATGGTTTTAAGCGAGCAGGACGGGTATGTTGAAACCGGAAAGGAAAAGTCGCTTATAAGCGTGCTTGATAACGAGCCGATTTTAAACGATGAAATGCTTAAGCTCTGTGAGTTTATGAAGGAAAGGACCTTCTGCACCTATTACGATGCAATCCGCGTTTGTATCCCTGCCGGATTTACCTTGCGTTTTTCAAAAAAATACTCGGTTGCCGAGGGCTTTGATATAACCGAGCTTTCAAACGGTGAAGAGCTCGCTTTGTATTGCCAAATAAGGGATTTGGGCGTTGCCGAGGAAAATAAATTAAAGCAACTTTTCGGTGACTGTGCCGAGCTTCTTTCAAAGCTTGAAAAAAGACAGGCAATAGTTTCCTCAAGTGATGTTGTAAGACGAGTGGGCGACCTCACCAGAAAATATGTAAGACTTAACGAGCAAACGGATATTGACACGGTTAAACTCACACCGCGCCAAAAAGAAATAGTTGAGCTTGTAGAGACCGCAGGCGAAGTAAGTGTTAAGGAACTGCAGTATTTTACGGGCGTTACCGCCTCGGTAATAAACGCACTTACTAAAAAATCAATTCTTGTTTCATTTGAAAAAGAAGAATTGAGAACTCCTGTTGCCCGTTCATCACGCACTGAAAAAAAGCCGATAACACTGACCGATGAACAAAACATCGCTTACTCGGGCCTTAAAGAAAAAATGCTTTCGGGTAAATCGGAGGTAAGCCTTTTATACGGTGTTACCGGAAGCGGTAAAACACAGGTCTTTTTAAAGCTTGTTGACGACTGCGTGGATAACGGCAAAGGTGTTATCATAATGGTACCGGAGATAGCACTTACGCCGCAGATTATCAATATTTTCTGCACACGTTACGGCGATAAAATATCCGTATTTCACAGCGCAATGTCACTCGGCAAGCGTCTTGACGAATACAAGCGGATTAAAAACGGTAAATCACTTATAGCGATAGGCACACGCAGTGCTGTGTTTGCTCCGTTTTGCAATCTCGGACTTGTTATTATGGACGAGGAGCAGGAGCATACCTATAAGTCAGAAATGACACCGAGGTATAACTGTAAGGACATCGCGCGTTTCAGAATATCTTATCACAATGCTCTGCTTTTGCTTGCGAGCGCCACTCCCTCAATGGAGTCTTACAGTAACGCAAAAAGCGGTAATTATTCACTTTTTTCGTTACCGCACAGATATAACGATTTCAACCTTCCGGATGTAACGGTGGTTGATATGAAAAAAGAAATACTCGACGGCAACACCTCGTCGGTAAGCCGTGAACTTGCACAGGCTATCGAAAACGAGTTATCGGCAGGTAAGCAGGTGATTTTGCTGCTTAACCGCAGAGGTCATAATACCTATGTTTCCTGTCCTAATTGCGGATATGTTGCTTCCTGTCCTAATTGCAGTGTTTCGCTTACCTACCATTCGGCAAACAAACGCCTGATGTGTCATTATTGCGGCTATTCGGTGCCTGTTGAAAGCAAATGTCCCGAGTGCGGAAGTGAGCATCTGCGCTTTTTGGGCGCAGGAACGCAAAAGCTTGAGGAGGAGCTTAACCTGCTTTTTAAAAACGCGCGTGTACTTCGCCTTGATGCCGACAGTACGATGACGCGTGACTCCTACTCATCAAAGCTTACCGCCTTTGCAAACGGTGAATATAATATACTTTTGGGCACTCAGATGGTAGCAAAGGGTCTTGATTTTAAAAATGTTACCTTGGTCGGAGTTATCGGTGCCGATATGGCGCTGTATTCTGACGATTACCGTGGCTTTGAGCGCACCTTTTCACTTCTCACTCAGGTTGTCGGCAGAGCCGGCAGGGCGGGGAATAACGGTCGCGCGATAATACAGACGGTTGACCCTCAAAGCTCGGTTATAAAGCTCGCAAAGGAACAAAATTACACACAGTTTTATGAAAACGAAATACTAAACCGCAAGGTTATGGTTTATCCGCCTTATTGCGATATTTGTATGGTATGCTCACAGTCGACCGATAAAACCGCTGCGGCTGATGCGATAAATCTTGTGTTTGAAAAAATAAAAGCTGTGCTTTACGGCGATTTTTCGGATATAAAGCTTATTATTTTGGGCCCCTCTCCGGCGGTTATACCCAAGGTAAACCACCGATATCGCTACCGTATGATAATAAAATGCAAGAACAGTACACGTTTTCGTAATTTTCTCAGGGAATGTATAAACATAAAAACAAAGAAGGATACAACCGTTTGGGTAGATTTTAACCCCGAAAATATTATTTAGGTGATTATATGGCGAAACGAAATATTGTAAAGCTGGGTGACGGCATTTTAAAAAAGGTATGCCGCTCACAGCTTAAGTTTGATGAAAAACTTGCACAAACGCTTGACGATATGGCTGAAACGATGTATGATGCGGACGGTGTAGGTCTTGCGGCACCGCAGGTGGGTATTCTCCGCAGATACTGTATCGTAGATGTGGGTGACGGAATTATAGAACTTATTAATCCGGTAATGCTTTCAAAAAGCGGTGAGCAAACCGGTGATGAGGGTTGTCTTTCAATTCCCGGAAGATATATGCCTGTAACAAGGCCGATGAATATTGAGGTTCGGGCGCAGGACCGTAACGGTAAAAATATAATCATAAAAGCCGAGGGGCTTAAGGCACGCGCCATCTGTCACGAAATGGACCATCTTGACGGTATTTTATTTATAGACCGCGCAAATAAGGAGAACTGATATGCGCATAGTTTTTATGGGAACTCCCGATTATTCGGTGAGAACTCTTGAAGCCTTGAAAGAGGTGGGTCACGATATAGTTGCCGTATTCTGCCGTCCTGATAAACCGGTCGGCAGAAAGCAGATACTCACTCCTCCGCCCACAAAGGTTTTTGCAAACAGTAACGGTATTCCGTGCTATCAGCCGAAGACCTTAAGGGACGGCGAGGCGGAAAAAATTATCCGCGGTTTTTCTCCCGATGTTATTGTTGTTGTGGCATACGGTCTTATATTGCCCGAGGGCATTTTAACTGCCGCCAAGTACGGCTGTGTAAACGGTCACGCATCACTTCTTCCGCGTCACCGCGGTGCATCGCCGATACAGTGGTGTATCGTATGCGGTGATAAAGAAACCGGTGTTACAACAATGCTTATGGATAAGGGAATGGACACCGGCGATATTCTTATGACCGCTAAAACCGATATAGGTGAATACGAAACAGGCGAGGAACTTTTTGACCGTCTTTCGTATATTTCGGCAAATCTTATGGTTCAAACACTAAAAGGGCTTGAAGATGGTACAGTAGTACCGAAGAAGCAGCCCGATACGGGTGTAACCTATGCGCCTATAATCACAAAAGATATGGCGCACCTCGACTTTTCAAAAACCGCTACTGAAATCAAGAATGCCGTCTGCGGCTATTATTCTTGGCCTTGTGCCTTCTGTTTTATCGACTCAAAGAGGGTAAAGGTTATCAAATGTCTTGTTGTTAACGGCAAGGGCACAGCCGGTACCGTTATTGAAAACAACGGCAAACTTGTGGTTGCCTGCGGAGGAAACACCGCGGTTGAGCTTACCGTTATTCAGCCCGAGGGGTCGAAGCCGATGGAGGCAAAAGATTATCTTTCGGGTCACAAGATAGAACTCGGAACAATTATCAATTAAATCGGAGAAATGTATGGCTAATGCGAGAAAAATTGCCGTTGACGTGCTTTGCGAGATAATTAAAAACGGTGCCTATTCAAATCTGATTCTTTCAAAATATCTCACCGAAGATATGTCACATACCGATAAGGCATTCTGTTCGGCACTTGTTTACGGCGTTCTTGACCGTAAAATCACAATAGATTATTGCATAAAACAATATCTTACAAAGCCCATAAGCACTATCCCGCCCATAACCGTTTCGGCTATGCGCACGGCAGTTTTCCAGATGCTTTTTATGGATAAAATACCCGATAGTGCGGCGGTTAACGAATCTGTAAACATTATTAAGTTTTCAAAGGAAAGATTTTATTCGGGCTTTGCAAACGCGGTATTGCGCAATATTCTTCGCGGTGGTTTTGAATATCCGCAGGGGAACAGTGCAAATGCGCTTTCAGTTCGGTATTCCTGCCCCACTTATATTATTGATTCATTTATAAACGATTACGGTACCGATACTGCAATTAAGCTTCTTGAAAGCTTTTTAAAGGTAAATAATGTAGTGCTGAGGGTTAACAACCTTAAAACCGATAAGGAAAGCCTTTATGAAAACCTGACCGATAACGGTCTTAACGTTGAGTTTACAAAGTACGAAAACGCACTTGAGATTTCGGGCGGTATTGATATTGCAAACAATACGGCATACAAAAACGGACTTTTTCATATAGAAAATTACGCATCGCAGTTCGCACTCGAAAAGCTTTGTCCGAAGTCCGGCGAGCGGGTTGCGGATATGTGTGCCGCCCCCGGCGGTAAAACCTTTACAATGGCTCAAATGATGAATAACAACGGCAAAATCCTCGCCTTTGACCTACACGAAAAACGCGTAAATCTCATCAAAAAGGGTGCCCAACGGCTTGGGATAAGTATCATTGATGCGAGAGTGGGCGATGCCACGGTTTATAATCCCGATTTGGGTCTGTTTGATGCGGTGCTTTGCGATGTTCCGTGCTCGGGATTCGGTGTTATAGGTAAAAAACCCGAAATCAAATATAAGAAAAATGAGAGTTTTTCGATGCTTGAGGATATTCAGCAGAGTATACTTGAGAATGCTTCAAGATATGTCGACGAAAACGGCAGAATAATGTATTCCACCTGCACTTTAAGAAAAGCCGAAAACGAAGCTCAGGTAAAGCATTTTCTTGACAAACACGCCGATTATGAGTTAAAATACGAGCATACGTTTATGCCGCACATTGATGAAACGGACGGTTTTTACTGCGCTCTTATGGTAAAAAGCAGGTGATTTTATTATCGGGAAAACAGATTTAAAATCATTATATCTTGCGGAGGTAGCTGAGCTTGTTGAAAGCTTTGGTGAGCCTAAGTTTCGTGAAAAGCAGGTTTTTTCTTGGTTGCAGTCGGGAATAGAAAGCTTTGATGAGATGACAAACGTACCGAAATCGCTTCGCGAAAAGCTTGATAATTCGGGCTATCTTGCCGTGGCAAAAATCTACCGTAAGTTTATTTCGAAAATCGACGGAACCGTTAAATACGTATACGAGCTGTTTGACGGCAGTCTTATAGAATCTGTTCTGATGAAATACGAACACGGTTATACGGTGTGTATTTCAACACAGGTAGGGTGCCGTATGGGGTGCAGCTTCTGTGCATCGGGTCTTAACGGGCTCACACGAAGCCTTACCGCCTCCGAAATGCTTGCTCAACTGCTTACCGCGCAAAAGGATAACGGTATCAGGGTTTCAAATGTTGTGATGATGGGAACGGGCGAGCCACTTGATAATTTTGATAATTCGGTCAGGTTTTTAAAGCTTGTATCGGATGAAAACGGTATGAATATCGGCTTAAGGCATATATCACTTTCTACCTCGGGCGTGGTGCCCGCTATACTCAAACTTAAGGATTATTCATTTCCGATAACACTTTCAATTTCGCTTCATGCACCGTTTGATGAGTTAAGAAGCAGTCTTATGCCCGTTAACCGCAAATGGCATATAAAAGAGCTTATAGCGGCGTGTAAAGAATATCAAAAAGTAACAACAAGGCGCATATCCTTTGAATATGCCTTGATAGGCGGAATAAACGATACCAAAGAATGTGCCGATGAGCTTGCAAAATTGCTTAAAGGTATTATGTGTCACATAAATCTTATTCCGGCAAATCCGGTTGAAGAAAACAGCTTTGTTAAGCCGCAGAAAAACGAAATAGAGCGTTTTAAATCGTGGCTTGAAAATAATAATATGACTGTAACCGTGAGAAGAACACTCGGTGCGGATATCAGTGCTTCCTGCGGTCAGTTGAGAAAAAAAGTAAAGGAGGGGGAGATGTAATGCAGGTTTTTTCAAAAATCGACATCGGTAAAACAAGAGCATCAAATCAGGATGCATACATTGTTGAAAGCTTAGACAGCGATACTGTACTTATCGTTGTTTGTGACGGTATGGGCGGTGCAAATGCCGGTAACGTTGCAAGCGAAACCGCGGTAAACACAATATCAAGGTACATAAAAAGCTCGTATAATGCGCGTTTTGATAACTATAAGCTTTCTGAATTGTTGGTTAACGCAATAACCTCGGCAAATATTGAGCTGTTTGATATGGCAACATCAAATCCCCAATTTGAAGGTATGGGAACAACCGTTGTTTCCGCGATAATCAAAGGTGACACCGCGATTATCTGCAACGTGGGAGACTCGCGAGCGTATCTTGTAAACTCTGAGCTTTTTCAAATCACAAAAGATCATTCGATGGTGCAGTCACTTGTTGAAAGCGGTAAGCTTACCCCCGAGGAGGCAAGATTTCATCCGCGCAAAAACATCATTACCAAAGCATTAGGCACCGAGGACTCGGTTGTGCCCGATTGTTTTGAGCAAAAGCTTAATGCGGGCGATACAGTTTTGTTCTGTACTGACGGACTTACCAATTTTATCGAGCACGATAATATACTTGATATATTCAAGAATAACGATATCAGTAAGGTTGCCGATATTCTTGTGGATACGGCAAATTCAAACGGCGGCGGCGACAATATTACGGTTGTTATCGCTGCGGTATAAGAAAGGATAAATATTTATGGATAAATATTTAGGAAAACGTCTTGACGGTCGGTATGAAATCAGAGAAATAATCGGTGTCGGCGGTATGGCTGTGGTTTACAAGGCATACGATAACGTCGAGGACCGAATTGTTGCCATTAAGATTTTAAAGGATGAATTTGTTTCAAACGAGGAGTTTATCCGGCGCTTTAAAAATGAATCCAAGGCGATAGCCGTGCTTTCGCATCCGAATATTGTTAAGGTATACGATGTAAGCTTCGGCGACCTTATTCAGTATATCGTTATGGAGTATATTGACGGTATAACCCTTAAGGAGTATATAGAAAGGCAGGGAAGTCTGCGTTGGCAGGACGCCCTGTATTTCAGCGTTCAGATACTTAAAGGTCTTCAGCACGCACACGATAAGGGCATTGTTCACAGAGATGTTAAGCCGCAGAATATCATAGTTTTGGCTGACGGTACAATCAAGGTTACCGATTTCGGTATTGCAAGATTTGCAAGAAGCGAACAGAGAACAATTACCGATAAGGCAATCGGCTCGGTGCATTATATCAGTCCCGAGCAGGCAAAAGGCGATAAGACAGACGAAAAAGCGGATATATATTCGGTTGGCGTTATGCTTTATGAAATGCTTACAGGTACTTTGCCGTTTCAGGCGGACAGTGCTGTTTCGGTTGCCATTATGCAGCTTCAGCGCGACCCGAAAAGGCCCACCGAAATCAATCCGTCAATACCTATGGGCCTTGAGCAGATAACCATGCATGCAATGCAGAAGAGCACCGAGCGCAGATATCAGTCCGCCGCGGAGATGCTCTGTGATCTTGAAACATTCAAAAAGGATCCCACAGCCACGTTTGAGTATTCTTATTATGTTGACAGTTCACCTACAAAATATGTCGATAATGCCATAGCTTCGGCAACACCGGCTTCACTTACCGCAAATGAAGAAGAGAACAACGAAGAGGCGGAAAAAACCGCCGAAACAAAATCAAAGGGCGCTATGATACCGATACTTTCCGGTATTGCCGCAACCTTTGTTATAGTGTTTATAATTCTCGGTATTTTCATTTTCAAAAAGCTTTCCGGCTCAACGGGGGCTGAAATCGCTTGTCCGGATTTTGTGGGGAAGACGGTTGATGAAATCGAAGAAATGGATGTTTATAAGAACAAGGATTTTGACATCAAGTTTGAGTTTGAGCTTAATGATGAATTTGAGCGCAACACCGTGTTTAAGCAGGATCCGCTCAAGGATAAAAAGATTAAAAAGGGCGCTAAAATCACCCTCTATACAAGCTCGGGCAAGTCTACCGTAAATGTTCCCGATGTTTATAATAAAAAGCTTGCCTTTGCCGAAACCGAGCTTAAAACAGCCGGTTTTGAAACCGAGATTATCGAAATCAATGATGAGTCGG
>JAZUGP010000060.1:0-12612 GCA_045641225.1 Acutalibacteraceae bacterium | reverse complement strand
TTTCTATGAGTATTCGGGTCAATTTCAATACCAAGATGTTTATTATCTTTATTTCTCATATTTTTTACCAAATTATAAAATAGCTCTATTCGTTCTTATATTGATCCATCTGCAAAAGCAACTTATATAATTGCTCTTGCTCTGATTTGCTTTTTGAAGCAACCAATTCATAGCATTTTAGCGGAATGCTGTCGGCATTATCTTCTGCTCCGAGCTTTTCAAATAGGGTTGAAAGAGAAATATTTAATGCAGAAGCGATTTTCTCTATACTTTCAAGTGTTGCGTTCTTCTCGCCTCGTTCAACTTGACCAATATATGTGGGGTGACAACCGGACAATTCCGCCAACTTTTCTTGACTCAAATTCTGTCCCGTTCGATAATTGCGTATTCTCTGTCCAATAACCTTTGCTAAATCGCTCATACTATCCCTCCCAATTCATCACATATATAGTCTATAAATATTAAAATCAATTATCCACAGACTATTGATACTTATTTCCACAGATGATATACTATAAATATTATAAAATAGGAATATTATATTTATAGTATTTTAGAAGTGGGGTTATGAGCATGAAAACAGAGCGTACTTGCTGTTTTATCGGACATAGGAAAATTGAGTGTACACCGGAACTGCGGGAACGGTTACAGAGCATTTTACTTGATTTAGTAGAAAACGGGACAACTAATTTTATCTTCGGAGAACATTCGGCATTTAATGATTTGTGCCATGAATTGGTGACAGAATTAAAAGAAAAATGCCCCGTAATCAAACGGATCAATTTCCGCCGTGATTACGAGGACATAAACACACATATTACGCAGTTTTTAATTAAAACCTATAATTCTATTTTCCCGTTTTCTTTTTCAAATTCCGCAACCTTCTTTTTCAAAAATTGCTCTATCTCTTTATTTGCGGAACGACCTTCCGATTCTGCAATATATCTGAATTTTTTGAAGAGAATACGGTCTACTCTTAAAGTGTACCTTAACAGTTTATCTTCCATAATGCACCTCGCTAAACTTAATGTTATTATGACTCAATTATAGCGAAATAATTGCGTCAAAAACAAAATGGTGGTATAATGACGCAAGTATGACGCATAGTTTTCGAGGTGAGATTATTTATGGAACATTCAGTATGCTTTATCGGACACAGGAAAATCAACGATACACCTAAACTGCGTGTTCGGGTGCAGAGCATTTTGCTTAATTTAATTGAACACGGGACAACTAATTTTATTTTCGGAGACCATTCGGCATTTGACAGTTTGTGCTACGAATTGGTGACGGAGTTAAAAGAAAAACACCCCGAAATAAATCGGATACACTTTCGCAAAGGCTACAGAGATGCCGATGAATACACAATGCAGTTTTTAATCAAGGGCTATGAAGAAAGTATTTGCCCGAAAGGTGTGGACAGCGCCGGCAGGGCGGGTTATATTGAGCGCAACCGCGCGATGATAGATAAAAGCGATGTTTGTATCTTTTATTACGATGAAAACTACCTCCCCGCCCGCCGAAAAAGCAGCCGTCAAGGCCTCTGCGACTACCAACCCAAAAGCGGCACGGCCGCGGCGTATGATTACGCCCTTAAAAAGAAAAAACAGATATGTAATCTGTTTTGTTAAACAGCATAAATCAAGACCGCGGCACAGCCGCGTTCTTGTGTTTTTGTTTTATCAGAATAATTTAATATTGTGTGCCGATACATAATCCTTTAAGAAGAATATATAAAACAGCACGAGCGCCGCGCTTAAAAGTATAAGCAGTACAATAAGCACTATATGCCCTGCCGAAAGCTTTTCGGGCTTAACATCGCCCTTAACAAGTCCGCTTTTTGCAAGCGCCGGCACAACCGCGGTGAGAACAAGCGTTATAAGTATGCCCTCCACACCGAACAGCACTATATTCTTTACTATCCTTACGAGGTTTATTACCGAATAGGCGCCAAAATCAAATACTTTGAAATACCATTTCATAACAAACGAGGTAAGAATAATATTGCATACAAAATTGACCGTAAACTTGGAAAGGATAACATTCGTTATATTAAGCTTTCTTCTCCATAAGAACAGACCGAATATAAATCCGCTGAGCATTTCCACGAATATAAAAGGGAAAAAGTACGGTCCGCTCGGGAAAATGATACAGCCCAAGGTGTCACTTACCGCGCCTACCAAAAGCGCCATTAAGGGGCCGTATATAAACGCGCCGAGCGAGTTTATATAGCAATCAAATGTAAGCTTTAAATCAACGGCAAGCGGTATACTGAACATTTTTACCGCAACCCTTAAGGCAACGATTACCGCCGCAACGGCTATTACCTTAATATCGGTAAAAGACTTTGCGGCTTCATTCCAATAGCTTTTTTTAAACATAAAAATACCTCCTGTCATCTCAACCGACAGATAACAGGAGGGTATTCCCAAAACAGTCCGTCAGCGGGATGCGACGGCAAAACCGCGCCCTTAACAAAGGGCTTCGTTTGTGTGACAACTCCCCGTTCACCCAACACTTTACGCTTTGCAGTCTACTCTGAAATTGATTTTTTTACCGGCATAACGGAAACATTCCGTTATACAAATATATAAGAATTATTCAACAGTGAGGATATCGGAAAATCCGGTAATCTCGAATACTTCCATAATATCGTCACAAACGTTCTTAATTACCATGCTGCCCTTGGTGTTCATGGTCTTCTGTGCGGAAAGCATAACACGAAGTCCGGCACTCGATATGTACTCAAGCTTTTCAAAATCAAAAACGAGTTTTTCGGTGCCTTCAAAAGCGGTGCCGAGCTCTGCTTCAAGCTGAGGCGCGGTGGTGGTATCGAGTCTTCCCTCGAGTGCGATATTGGTAGTGGTGCCTTCTTTTGTGGTTGTGATTAACATAGTTTTATCTCCTTTTTTTTATTACTGTTTTAAATTATCAAAATGCACATCAAGCTGATTAAAGGGTATCGTGATGTTCATTTCATCTAAGCCCTCTTTGATTATGCCGAGCGCCGCATGGCGAACATCGGCACGCATAACGGGATCGCAGGTTATCCTCACGCGGTGCGAAATAAGTGAGCTTTCAAAAGCATTGGTGCCCACATACTCACATTTTTCCACCTCGTTAAGTGCTTCTATTTTGCCGCAAAGATTGCAAATTGCTTCCTTAACGGCTTTCTGATTCTCATTATAAGACAACGGTATGTCAATGTCAAGTCTGTCTGCCAAACGGCAAATCATCGAAATATTACGGTTGCACACCGTTATTACCCTACGGTCCTCAAGGTCGCAAAGCTTGGTGGTTTTGAGGTTAAAGGAAAGCACCGAGCATTCGCGCCCCTCAAACTCCACACACTCGCCCACCTTAAAGAAACGGTCGGCAAGGATATGCACACCCATTATGATATCCTTAAGATAGTCCTGCAAAGCAAGGCCGACTATGGCACTCACTATGCCGAGACCTGCCACCATGGCGGTGATGTTTATGTTGTTTATCTGCAATATCACGATAACCGCGATAAATATCACCGAAAACCGAAGAAGTGAAAATGCATTGCGTACGGTAGTGTTCCCGCCGTCATCCTTATGACCTTCGGTATACTTTTTGGTGGATTTACTAACCGCCGAATAGGCGATTATCGCCGCAATTGCTACCAGAACACTTACAATTATCTGCGGTGTGACAATCTTTGAAAGAAGCCATTTCATAATCAGAACTCTAAGGTGTCAACCTTATCAAGAAGCTCGAGAATGTGGCTCTTGTAGGCTTCGATTTCTTTTCTGCCCTGCTCATCGTTAAGACCGTTTCTTCTTATAAGACGGCGCATAAGTCTTGTGTATCCTATAAGCTTTGCCTTGTTTTCAACATCGGTAATTCTTTCCTTATCATCGGTGCCGAGATAAAGCGGAAGTGTTTTATCCCAGATTTCTGCCGAAACCTCATAGGGTATTCCGAGGAAGTTTATCGAAACATTGTGGTCAAGCTCGGCAAAGCCCTTATAAGCATTGTAAACAGACGCAAGCTCAAAAACGGGGTGGCCCTGACAGAGTGTATCCATATCAATAAGCAAAACCTCGCCGTTTTGCATCATAACATTTTTGATGTGGTAATCGCCGTGCATCATATGATGGTCAACCGGAACCGCCTCTACAAGTGAAACGAGCTTATTTGCCTTATCCTCGGGAAGATAATCCTTAAGGAACTTTGCCCAGTTAAGCGCTACCTCTTTCATATCGGGCATATCCTCGGGTTTAACCTCGGTTGAATGTATCTTTTTGAGCAGGTCAACATAAAGACCTATGTATTTATCCTTGTTTTCCGGCTCGGCGCTTATAAGCTTTGCAAAGGATTTTGCATTCAACAGCTCAAAAACCGAACCGTAACCGTCTCCCACCTTTACAACATCGTAAGGAATGGCGGTGGGTATACCGAGCACAAAAGCCTTTCTCGCAAGCTCACGCTCACGGTGAATATCGGGAAGTGCATCGGAATTGAAATACACCTTGATAATTGTATCGGCATCAAGGCGGTAAACCTTACCGTTTGCACCCTGACCGATAACCTCACAGCCCTCAACAGAAAGCTTTCGGTATGCCTTTTCTATCGGCATCATCTCGGTAAAGCCGGTCATCTCGAAGATATCGTAAACCTCGCTTGAAGCATTTATTGCCTTAAGGGTAGGCTCCTTTTTACGCAGACGGAGAATCATACGAAGCCCCGCGCTCGAGATATATTCAAGATTTTCAAGGTCTATAACGACACTTTCATGGGGATTTTGGTCAACGTGTTCGTTAAGCTCCTTTTCGGCGGCATCAACATTTGAAGAATCAATCCTGCCTACCGGTAAAAGATTGAGTACGCCGTTTTCAAGTTTAAAGTTTACCATTTTAATCTCCTCCTTAAATATAATGATAAAACTATAATTTTAATCTTTATTTTCCGTATGCAGCTATCGGCTGACAAAAACCGATATTACCACGGTTTTTTAATAAAACAGTAAAAGCATTCAAAATATTGTTAGTGTGATACCGTATAACATTTGCAAGCATTTTGAAAAAAAGGAGGCACAAACACAGCCGAGCTCTTCACCGATATCTTTAAACGTTTTATCGGTTGAAATTCTGTGATTTGCGGCACGACTGACCTTTTTCGCAATTTGACATCCTGCCTGTTTCTTTTTTTAAAAGAGGCTTTCCGGTATTCGCTTTGTTGCTTTTTTGCCTAAATAGTATTATTTTATACCGATTTCGTAAAATAAAACCGTATTTGCCTTAACGGGAATACCGATAAATATTACACCGTCGTTTCCTACCCGCTGTGTAACTTTTCTTGGAATAAGCTTTGCACATTCAATATATTTATTTCGTAAATTGTTTTGATATATCAGTCGTGCTGCGGAATCGTTCAATACTCTGGTTGTATCCAAATGACCGTCATCCGGCGACCACAAAAATGCCTTGTCGGTAATATTATACGTTTTTCGATCTTGCACCCATTCATCGAAGAAATTACAATCATCCGATACTTCTTTTTCGATAATGCTTAATGTTTTCCCTGCAAATTTGGGAACATCAATTGTTAAATTAACCTTTACGGTTTCATCATAGCTTAAGTTATTATCGTAATTATAAATCATCATACGAAGTACCTTTTTTTGTTCATCATACGCGGCAAGACAATTGATATCCACAGTAGCACCGACAGTGGATCCGAGCGAAACCGTCGTTTTTGCCTTTTTCAAGCCTGCAAAATCATAGATATTCCGTGCAACATGGTAACTGATTGTCGGAAAGCCTTTTAATAATCCGTTTGTCAAATAGCCCCATGTTGAAAAATAATCAAGTCCACAGTCTATTCCCTGCTTATAAAGACGTGCATCGTATGCCGCCTGCCATGTATATCCTACCGTTCGGGAATCAAGATCGGGGCTGCTTGTTCCGGAGGTTGTTCCCTTTAATATCCTTCCTTCATCAACACCGTAAATGAGATTTTTTAAGCCTGCGGCCTCTGCGGTGGATTTTAAATACTCAATCGTTTTGGGTAATGTTTTTCCGCTCGTGTATACGCCCGGCTTTTCATCATAAAATGATGCCGATAAATAACAAATGCGGGTCCCGGTTTTTCCCGTGGCATAATTTTTCCCTGTTGCTACGTGGCGAATAAAAATTGCTTCATCCCACAACCCTTCGGTAACTGTCATACTGTGCGCACCTACAAAAACCGTATCACCGAGCACATCAATCAAAGCCTGAACCGTATAATCATAAAGCTTACAAAACGCCACGGCTGTGTCGTTCGGGTCTCCGCTTGGCGCCATAAACCAATCGCGGTTTTCATACTCGGTCATACATCCGAAGCGCCATGACAGAACCTCTTGTTTTCCAAATTCATCAACAAGTGCCTGTGTTATCGCTTTTATATAGTTGTAATATACCTTATAATCATCGGGCGGATAAACATTCATATTAAATCCGCCTGTTTTATAATTTTTTGACATTTTAATCGGAACTCCGCCTAATTTGATCAGCGGTTTCATTCCGAGTGACAATATACCTCGACAGTTTTTAATGAGTTTAGTAAAATCGTAGTCCGTAAAGGTGCTTGTATCGTAAGGGTTTTTAAAAAGGTCACGGCTGGCAGTTCCGCCTGTGGCCTGCATCAGTTGAACATACTTAGTAAACTTTGTAACCTCTTCATCTGCAGTGGGATTATAAAACGCCGTTCCCATATCCCACACATTTGAATTGCTCACAATATTCGGAATTGTTTTTCCAAGAGAAGCTGTATCAATCAATATTGTTGCCTCGTTTAGGTTTTTTCCGCTATACGCTGATAAGTTTGCTCCCCACAAGGCATTCGGCGAAGAATCGCTTTCATTAACATTCTCTTTTTTCTTGTTTTTATCAGTGCTTTCGTTTTTCTTGCTTTTATTGGTGCTTTCGTTTTTTTCGCTTTTATCGCCGTTTTTGTTTTCTTTGTTTTTATCGGCTGTTTTTGAATTCTTTCCGTTTTTGGAATTGAGACCGTCTACATCGCTTAAAATTTCATAATCCGAAGATAAAGGCTTTTCCGGTACCGCGATTCTTTTGCATCCCGTTATTCCTAAAAGCACAGCAGCCGACAGAATAACTGCAATGATTTTTTTCATAATTTTCTCACTCTCCGCTTATCTATTGTTGGTTATAATTTATTAGGAGACTCATTATGATGTCCGCCGGTGGGGTCCGGAATCCTGCCTGCCTCTTCAAGGTCTATATGCCGGAAGCCCTCAAAGAACACTAATTTGCCAAAACCGTCAAGCAAGTTGCCGATTTCTTGAAAAACAGAGACTATCTGTTTTTTTCGCTCTATTCTCCTCCAAAGACTTTATTAACAAGTTCTACATATTCGCTGTAAGCCGCGGTATTTGAAAGCTCGGCAAGATACTCTGCTATAGTATCATAATACCACTGCTGCATTCTGGGGTCTTTCTGATGAAGCGCATCCCATATTTTATCGCCCTTTACCCTGTATTCACGGTAAAAAGAGCGGATATTTGAAAGCTTATCGCCAAGCCAGAGTATCTTAACGTCTTTATCCTTGGTATGCTTAAGCATCAAAAGTGATTCTTCTTTTCGTTCCTTCCATGTTTCCGCGGGGGGACGGTCGGACAGGCGGTCCTCCGTTTCACTCTGCACGAGTGCCGATACGCGCGGACCGAACTTTTCCCTTATTACCTTGGGGTCCACATCACAGTCCTCAATAGTATCGTGCAGCACACCGGCCGCCATAACCTCAAGATCGTCCGTTATGGTTGAAATAATGCTTGCAACCTCAAGCGGATGTAATATGTAAGGCGTTTTTGCAAGCTTGCGGACCTGACCGCAGTGTGCATTGGTTGCAAAAACTATCGCTTCTTCAAGAACGTTCAAAACTTCACCTTATTTTCTTTGATATAGTAAGAATATTATGATCGTTTTCATAGCGGTATTCAAGGTTATCCATAGTCTTTTTCACCATAAATATACCAAGACCGCCTATGTTTCTCTCCTCTGCCGAAAGGGTAACATCGGGATCATCACGCAAAAGAGGGTTATAGGGACTGCCGTTATCCGCAAACGCAATACTCACAACACCGTTTTCCTCGGAAATCGTCACCTCGGCGGGACCCTTGCCGTCACCGTAAGCAAACTTAACGATATTGCTGTAAATCTCATCTATTGCAACATTTATCTGTATTACCGCCTTCATAGGGCAGTCAAGTGCGTTAAGCTCATCCTCGATAAACTCCGTAACTGCGGGGATATCGGAAATCGCAGCTTCTTCAAATGATATTGATTTACTCATATTGCCCTCCTTTAAAGCGACAGCATAACATAAGTATTCCCGTTATTTCGGGCGCTTATTACGTCCAAAATCTCTCTTTATAACAATACAGTAATATAATATCATATATTGCCGTTAATTTCAATCAAATATTTACTGCATTTTAAAAAAGTCCCGATAAGGGACTTTTTTTAAAGGCTTGTTTTTTAAATCAGACTACTTATCAAATACCTTCATAGGGTCTTCGATTATGCCGTACTTTTCGAGTACATAGTCCATATCCTTATCGCCTCTGCCCGAAAGGTTTACGAGTATCGAGCCGTGGCTCATCTGCTTTGCGCGTTTTATGGCATAGGCTACGGCATGTGAGCTCTCGATAGCGGGAATAATGCCCTGCGTGCGTGAAAGCTCAAAGAAGGCGGCTATTGCCTCCTCGTCGTCTATTACATCATAGTTAACCCTGCCTATATCACGCAAAAACGCGTGCTCCGGACCCGAGGAGGGATAATCAAGTCCGCTCGCCACCGAGTATACAGGGGCGGGATCTCCGTTTGCATCCTTAAGCATCACACTGTTAAAGCCGTGCATTATACCCTCGCTGCCGTATTTTAAGCTTGCCGCGTGGTCGCCCAGCTTATCGCCTCTGCCGAGTGGCTCAATGCCGACTATCTCAACGGGGTCACCCAAAAATCCCGCAAAAAATCCCGCCGAGTTTGAGCCGCCGCCCACACAGGCAACAACGGTATCGGGAAGCTCGCCCGTCATCTCAACAAACTGCTCTCTTGCCTCTATTCCCACTATCGACTGAAAATCTCTTACCATCATCGGGAAGGGGTGCGGGCCCACAACCGAGCCTATGCAGTAAATACAGTCCTTATACTCCTTGGCATAGGCGGCAAAGGCGGCATCCACCGCTTCTTTAAGGGTGGCAAGTCCCTCCTTAACCTCTATAACGTTTGCGCCGAGTATCTTCATTCTGGCAACGTTGGGAGCCTGCTTTTTTATATCCACCGAGCCCATATAAATATCGCATTCAAGCCCGAAATATGCCGCCGCGGTGGCAAGCGCAACGCCGTGCTGACCGGCGCCCGTTTCGGCTATAACCTTTTTCTTGCCCATATATTTTGCGAGAAGTGCCTCACCCATACAGTGGTTGAGCTTGTGCGCGCCGCTGTGGTTTAAATCCTCGCGCTTAACATAAAGCTGAACATTGCCTATCTTGTTTGAAAGGCGCTCAAGGTGGGTTATCGGGGTGGGTCTGCCCTGAAACTCCTTTCTTATGCGGCGAAGCTCGTTTATAAATCTTCTTGATTTGCAGATGCTGAAATAGGACTCGGTGATTTCAGCCATAGCGGCCTTAAGCTCTTCCGAAACATAGCATCCGCCGTACTTTCCGAAAAATCCGTTTTTATCGGGGTATTCTTTAAAATAATTGTTAAAATCCATAATAATTCTCCTTAATAATAATTTTATCGTTTAATTTTAAGCTTGTTTAAAGCCACGCCATCGTTCTTTTAAAATTATCATAAGTATCTCCCCAAACAAAAAAGTCCCGTCCCGAAAAGGGACAAGACTTTTAAAATCCTGCGGTACCACCCAAATTGACGGATAAACTCCGCCCGCTTTATACGTACTTTTAAACAAATACGCTTTGCGCTGTAACGGGCGCACCCCGTCAACTGCTACTTGCGGAATAACCGCTTTCGGTTGCCCTCATAAGTCCATTCGCCACACACCGCCGCTGCCGCCATTCCACCGTCGGCGACTCTCTTTAAGCCAAAGCGCGGGTTACTTACTCTTAATCACGGGTTTTATTTATAATGCTATGTTATCATCACAAATACTTATTGTCAAGCATTTTTTAGTATTTCACACCGGCAACGTTTTCCATATAATCCTTAACCGCGTCAAGCATCAGCCTTGTGCCGCCCTCGGTGTTGCTTTCGGCGTTTATCGGGATAACGGGGTCGTGAACACTCATACGCATAAGCACAAAACCGTCGCCGTTTTCCTTATCGGTGCTCACCCTTACACCCTCAAAGCTATCGGTGTTTACATACCAACCTTTTTTGTTTTGGGCAAACTTTAAAAATCCGTCCACAATACCGGCTCCGCACTCGATATCAGGCAGCTTTACGCGGTGCTCTGCCGATTCCGCGGGGTGCTTTAAGGTTTTTATTCTGTCTCCGATTTTTTTGTTTTGCCTACCCATACGCGCCATCTCGATAATGATTTTGGTGGCAAGATAGGCGCCGTCATCAAGGAAATAGTTTTCCTTAAGCGCCGCGTGTCCCGAGGTTTCTATGGCAAGAGGGCAGTATTTACCCTCGCCGTTAAGTCTTATTGCCTCGTCTATCACGTTGCGGTATCCGCGCTTAAATCTGTGATGATGCGCGTTAAGGTCGTTCTTTATAAACTCGGCAAGACCGTCAGACGTTACCGAATCGGTAACGATATACGCGCCGTCAATACCCTCCGTTGCTATTGCCGCGGCAAGAGCTATAAGGCTGTTGCGGTTTATCTCCTCGCCGAAGCTGTCAACAACGGCGGCGCGGTCAACATCGGTATCAAAAATAACGCCGAGGTCGGATTTGCTCTTGAGCACCGCCTCCTTGGCAGAAGCCATGGCGGTTTCGTTTTCGGGGTTTGGTATGTGATTTGGGAACATACCGTCCGGCTCTAAAAAGCGACTGCCCGACACATCGGCACCAAGCGGCTTTAACACCTCGTTTGCAAAGAAGCCGCCTGCTCCGTTGCCGGCATCCACTGCGATTTTATAGCCTTTAAGCGGATGCTCACGGTCGCTTAAAGCGTTCACACCCTCTATTATCATATTCCTTATTCTCACCGAATAGTCGGTCATATATCGGTATTGCTGCAGCCTGCCCTCCGCTTTTTCGGGACGCTCGCCTCTGTCCGCAAGCCTTAATACCTCGGCTATATCCGAGCCGCCGAGTCCGCCCTCTCTTAAGAAAAACTTAAGTCCGTTGCGGTTAAAGGGATGGTGGCTTGCGGTTATCTGAACCGAAGCGCTGCATCCGATATCCACCGTGGTCATAAACATCGCGGGTGTTGAGGAAAGACCGCAGTCCACGGCATAAACCCCACAGCTTAAAAGTGTTTCGATAACCGCTGCTTTAATCCGCTCTGCCGATATTCTGGAATCGTGCCCCACCGCGATTTTTAATTCCTTCGCGGGTAAGGAAAGCTTTTTCGATGCCCACAGCACAAACGCCGCGGTTATATCCTTTACAGCCTCATCGGTGAGGTTTATCTCCTCTCCCGCAACACCGTTTGACGCAACACCGCGCACATCGGTGCCGCTTTTAAGCTTTAAGTAAGACTCTGCCATTTTTATTCTCCTTTTCTCTGCTCATCAAGGGTAAGTGAAAAGCTTTCCATAAACTCATCAAGAAATATGTCCGCCTCAGCAAGCCTCATAGCCTTAATCGACTTCTCGGTGGATTTTTCCGCCGCCTCAAACTCTCGGTTGCCCATATTAAGCTCCTGACGGCATTTAATAAGCGCCGATATTTTATCCGCCGCCTTTATTATACGCTTTATCTCCTCATCGGGATTATAAAGTGATTTATAAGCAGGCTGTAAATCGGTTGGAAGCATACCTATAAGGTTATCCTCCGCAAGCGCCTCAATCTGCTTATAGGTGCTTTTTATATCCTCGTTAAAATACTTAACGGGGGTGGGCATATCGCCCGTGATTATTTCGGAGGTATCGTGAAAAAGCGCCGATGCCGCCGCAAAATCGGCATTGTAATTTTTGGCGAGTCGGGTGTTTCCGATAACACACAGCGCGTGCGCCACAACCGCCACCTCAAAGGAATGCTCGCTTAAGCTTTCCTGCTTTGTGTTTCGCATAAGTCCCCAGCGGTAGATGTTTTTCATTCGCGAAACCACAGCGAAAAAGTGACTTTTCATAATTTTACCGTCCTTTGTTTTACTATATTGAATATTATACAGCTTTTTGATATAATATCAATATAAAAAAGTTTCAAGAGGGATAATGATGACTTTTACCGATATAAAGCACAACACTCTGCGCCCCCAAAAAGAAAAGAAGCTGTTAACGTTTTTTACGGCGCTTATCACCGCCGCCGTTATTTTTGTACCCTATATGCTTTTAAGTGAGGGGTATTTTGTATTCTACGGGGATTTCAATGTTCAGCAGATACCGTTTTACAAGCTCTGCCACGATGCGATTTTAAACGGCAATATAAAATGGAGCTTTAACACCGACCTCGGTGCGAACTTTATCGGGTCGTACAGCTTTTATCTGCTCGGCAGTCCCTTCTT
>JAZUGP010000059.1:0-47377 GCA_045641225.1 Acutalibacteraceae bacterium | reverse complement strand
CAAAAGCCCCTAAATATTTTTGAATTTCTTATATGTCATGCAGTTAATATAATTCACATCAAATTTTTTCGGGCTTCTAAAAATACCGTCATCTAATCCCTCGTCACCATGCGGCGTTCCCTTTACAATAAACAAGGTGTTCACAATTTTGCCATCAAATTTGCAAATCGGGACTCTATCACCATACGATCTACCCGCAAGACGATAAAAACGAGGTAACTGTTCCCAATAAACAGTATTATCAGCAAAATGAAGTATTGTATACTTGTTGGCGAACCGCTTTGCTATTATGATTTTGAATTCATCCTCACCGCAAACAAACTTATATATTTTTACGAACTCAGTTTCATCTATAAGTTGTTTTGATTGTTTAAAACAATCATACAATTTCATGCAATCACCTCTATTTAATAAGTGTACCACAAAGCTATCAAAATTTCAAGAGATAGGGAAAAATGAGTGGATGTAACTGAAATCCGTTGCATCTACTCGATATGGTCGGAGTGTTAATAACGGACTTTGATTTCAGTCAAGTTGTCGCACCACACCGCAACAATTTTGTGGTGAGTAAGTGCGCCATTATGATAAATCTCTTGTCCTAAATTTTGTCTCATCAAGTAATTTTATAAGTGATAAAAAGCGACGATTTCTTGAACCGCATAAACCAATATAGTCAGTGGGATGAAAAATGAAAAACTTGCTGAAAATAATTTTTGTCGGCACCCCGGAAGTGTACAATAAAACATAGTGCTCATCTATCTTTCTTTCGCCGACAAGATTATTATTAAGTCCCGTAATTTCCGAATAATTTTTTGCACACACTTCCAAATCTATTGTGTGTAAAACACCACTGGTGTCTCTATAAACAATGGAATCTGACGCATTTTCTTGTTTTGAACGATTGATTGCCATAATATCAGAATCGCGCACAATATTGTATGAAAGCATGTCAAATCACCTCTTAATGGAAATGAGTATTCATAACATCAAGTCCGTTATGAATACTCATCATGGTTGCGGGGGCTGGACTTGAACCAACGGTCTTGCATTTTCTTTGCGAAGAAAATGCTGCGGTCGGCTCGGCGGCTCTGACAGTCCACCGGACTGTCATTCACTACCGCCTCACCCTTCAGGTTATTCGCCCGTCGGGCTCATAACCCGAAAGCGAAAAATCCAATTCCATCTTCGACAATAAAAAATCACAAAGCACCAAACGGTGCTTTGTGATTTTTGGTTGCGGGGGCTGGACTTGAACCAACGACCTTCGGGTTATGAGCCCGACGAGCTACCAACTGCTCCACCCCGCGATATTATGCTTGCTCAATTTTGAGCGCAGTCACATTATACTACACCAAAGATAATAATGCAAGCCTTTTTTTAAAAAGATTACTAATCGCTATATACACTCAACACCTCTTGTGCTTTATCGGTAACCATTTTTTTAAGGTATTCGGGTTCCACAACCTTAATTTGCGAGCCGTAATTCATAATAAAAGTCACAAGTGCCTCGCTTACGATGGCTGATGCGGTAATGCAAAAGCTATCGTCTGTAACATTTGTTATACTCACGTTTTCGGAAAACTTATCAAGCATACTCTCAAAAATCTTTTTTGAACATTTTAAGGTTATTAGATCCGACTTTCCGCCGTACATACCAAACAGTCTTTTAACATAATCGGCGACATCAAAAGTATCCTTATATTCGCAGACCTCAGAAAAATCACGGCGGCTTTCATCCAACATCTCAACGGTCTTCATTCGGTCAATACGCATATGAATAAGATTATCGTACTTTTCGTAATTACCGATGAGATAATAATGGTCGTCCTGCCAGGTAAGTGCATAAGGAGTGATTTTCATATTACGGATTTTAAACCCTATTTCCTTGCCAACCGACAACTCCCTGACCATATACTTGCACTGAATCTTTTTGCGTTCTTTAATGGCACGGTTTAAGGTATCCACCGAATAAAACAGCTCTTCGTTTTTTGTTTTACCGTCAGAATCAAAATAGACCTTACCGCTGACTGAGGTTTCATAAATGCTGAGCATTCCCTCAAGTTTGTTTATCAGCTCACGCGATTTTTTTGAGCTTATGAAATTTGCGGCTTTAACGGCATCACAAAGCAAAAATATTTCAGGTAATTCAAGTTCCCTTGAAGCCATAAAAAAGCCGTTACGGGGCGTTCTTGTCTTAATAATATCATATCCGTAGGTTGTAAGCTGCTCGATATCGTCATACACGGCTTTTCTTTCGGCTGTAACACCGAATGATGCAAGCTTATCGCAAATTTCAGTAGCGTTAATCGGATGGTCCTCATCGGAATACTTTTTCAGTATATCCGCAATATAAAGCATTTTTAATTTTTGACCTGTTCTGATTCCCATTTTTCCACTTCCGATACAAAATTATTATATCCGTAAACCAAATTGATAATTTCAAGAAATGATGCTGAAGACAGATTATCGGGAAAACCGAGATGAAGCATCAGTTCTTTTCTTTTTTTAAGACTGTTATCTCTGCCTGAAAGTCCCATTTGGTATAAATCCGCTTTTGTTACTTTTTTAATATTGTCATTATTTTCCGAAACTGCGGTCACACCCGATTGATTCAGTGCCGAAAGTATAATTTCCTCACCGATGCCCTCAACGCCGAGCAAGCCTTGTTTTGAGGGCTTTGTTTTACGTTTTTCCATACCCTTAATTTGCGGCAGATAAACATTTACAATATCGGCAGTGCTGCAAATATTTTTGATATAATTTCTTATAAGCATACCGGCATCGTCAGAATCGGTAAGAATCACTATCCCCTGCTTTTCGGCAACGGCTTTTATAAGCTGTTTTTTCTGTTCGTTTTTAAAAACACCGAAGCCGTCGGTTGTGATAATAGTTGTATCGAGAAAATTTTTAAGCTTTATTTTATCGTATTTTCCCTCAACAATAACCGCTTTATCAAGCTTTATCAACCGACTCACCCTTTGAAATAATGTAAATTAGCTCAACTGTAAGCTTTTCAAGAACAAGCTTTTGGTCAGCCGAATAGCTTTTAAGCGCCTTATCCGCCTTAAGCAAAGCCTCAAAAGAAAGCTTTAACTGTTTATCATCAATATTGCGAATGCTCTTTTCCGCTCTTTCAAGCGTGAAAGCACGGTTTTTATAGGCAAAATCCTTTGCTACATCATTACGCGACACACCGCATTTTTTGGCAAAAGACATTCTGCACATATCAATATAAGATGCTGCCGCGGTGTATAAAATCACCATTGGCTCGGTTTTAAGATAAAACATATCATTAAGTATTTTTAATGCCATATCGGTGTTTTTGGCAAGTATGCATTTAACGTAGTCGTATACAGACGCCTCAACCGATTTTGAAACAACAGCTTCAACATCATTTAAGGTTATGATATTGTTTTCACAGTAATTGCAAAGCTTATCAAGCTCGCTTTGCAAAATACTTATATCATCACCTGCGAATTCAACAATTTTTGAAGCGATACTGTTATCTAATCTGCAACCGCGTCTCTTTGCACCCGAAACAAGCATTGCGGCAAGCTTTGCAGGATTTCTGTGGTCAAGACAAACGGCTTTACCGTTTCCCTTTTCCGCCGATTTTATCAATCGTTGCTCTTTACTTCCCTTTTTTCCGTCAAACTCAATGGCATAAAAGGAAATAATAAGGGTACACCCGTCCACCGGATTTTCAAGAAGCTCGCAAAGTTTGTCAAAATCACTTTTTGAACAGTGCTCAAAATCATAATCCGAAAGAAAAACGCACTTTTTATCAGCCATCATAGGATACTGATTTACGGCATCAAAAACATCTTGCAGGTCACAGTCACCCTCAAAGGACTGCATATTGAAAAAAGGGTCGCCGCCGTAAGATTTCTTACAGAGCAGGTCAGTATAATATTTTTTAAGGTAAATATCATCACCGAAAATAATGTAACAAGGCGCAAAAACAGAGCCGGAAATATCTTTTTGTAACATTTCTTCAAAAATCATCGGCATTTTGTCCCACCGCCTTTCTCTTAAATAATAACCTAATTTTCTGATTTTTACAAGCAAAAACAACACAAGTGCCGATAATAATTATACCCGTAATAAAAGTTGCGGCTTTTTGCGGAACGGCAAACGCCGAAAACTTGATTTCACCGATAACATTTATGACAAAATTAATAAACTCGGTAATTACATCACACAGATAATATAAAGGTTTTACAATTGATAAAGAACTGCTTAATAAAGTTAAAAATACAGATAGCGCGGAAATGATAAGATTTATATTTACGGCATAAGAAATAAGAATATTGGTTATTGGGGCAAATAGTGAAATCATACCGAAATTATATACAGTTACCGGTAATGTAACAATCTGAGCGGCAACCGAATTAACACAAATTGAAATAAATGCATCTGCAATTTTATTATTAAGCTTGATTTTCTTTAAAATTGCAGGCCCAACGACCGTGACACCGAATGTTGCCAAAACCGAAAGCTCAAAACCGATATTAAACAGAGCAAACGGTGTGAATATCATTATCAAAACAACCGCCCCGCACAGAACGTTAAATATATCGGTATCGCGTTTTAAAGTATAAGCAATCGCAATAAGCAGATACATGACCGCCGCTCTTAAAATTGACATGGTAAAGCCGCATATCCCGCAAATAAATAAAATAACCAAAGCGCAAACAACGAGCCGTGTGCCGCGGTTACGTATTATACGGTCGATAAAAAACAGCAGCATCGACATAATTATCGAAAGGTGCATACCTGAAACAACCATAACGTGACTAACGCCCGAGCGTTTGACATTTTCATAAAATTCATCGGAAAATCCGCTTTTATCACCCGAAAGAATACCGTTAACCGTAGCTGCGCTTTGCGGACTTAAATTATTATTTATTGCGGCTCTTATGTAACGGCGTATATGATAAACATCGCCCAAAAAGTTGTGATTATCTATAATTCCGTTTATTTGAATGATTTTTGCCTTTGCAAATATATTTTGAGAATAATAAGACTCACGGTATTTATCATGGTCTATTGAGAATATTTCAACCTTGGCATTAATTTTGTTACCGTCTTCTAAATATATATCCTCATAAACAAAAAATCTTAACTTAATGTTATTAGGCAGGTAACGGCTGTTTTTACAGCTTACAGTAAGTGAGGTATAGTCTTCCCCGCTTTCGTCAACACTCAAAACCGTAAAATCATCGGTAATTATGTTGCCCGAAAACAGATTTATCCTGTCTATACTTTCATACGATTTGTAAAGTGAAACAAGTGTAACAAATGCAAAAATCACCGCGATAATATTGTAAAGCTTTGCTTTTTGATAAATAAGAATACCAATTACGGATAAAAGCCCTATCCCGCAAAGGAACAGAGCTTTTCTCTCATAAAAACATAAGGTGACCGAAAAGGCCGTAAAAAGCAAACTTATGAACATAGGCCTTTTCATATATGCACATCCTTAAACCATAAGTTAATAAGTGCTGTCGCCTTCATTGTCACCCGTTTCGGTAACATAGGGCAAAACCTCAACACCTATTTTATCAACACGCTTTTCATCGCATTCGATAACCGTGAAACGCAGATTATTATAGACAAATGATTTGTTTTCTTCTATATCGCCTTCAAGCATTTCGGTAACAAAACCGCCTACAGTTGAAATATCGCCGTCAAACTCCTCATCGTCATCAATATCAATATCAAACTCATCAAAGAAATCATAAACACGCATATCGCCTTCGGCTTCAAAATGGGTATCATCTATACAAACAAACTCTCTTTCGAACTCATCGGTTTCATCAAAAATCTCACCGACGAGCTGTTCGAGAACATCCTCCATAGTAAGAATACCGAAGGTGCCGCCGTATTCATCAAGCACCACAACCATATGGCTTTTAACCTCTTTCATCTTTTCAAGCACATCGGGAAGCGGCATTGTTTTGTGAACATAAGTTACGGGCATAAGAAGTTTTCTTATGCTTACCTTTTGGTTGCAGACGAGTTCTTTATAAAAGGTGTTAAGGTGCAAAATACCGATAATTTTATCGGGCGTGTCCTCAAAAACGGGTATACGCGTATAGTCGCTTTCGTTGATTTTTTGAAGATTCAACTCATAAGGATCTTTAATATCAAGCGCTGTCATATCAACGCGGTGGGTAATTACCTGATATGCAAGCACTTCATCAAAATCAAGTGCGTTCTGCAAAAGGTCGCATTGCTCTTCATCAAGGATTCCCTCATCCTCAACAATATCAATAATGTTTTCAAGGTCATCCTCGGATACGGCATCAACATCAGCGGTGTTATTACTCCAAAGCTTTGATACAAGATTTACAAATGACATCACGACAAATGTAACAGGCTTAAATATCAAAGTAACAATGTAAACCGGTACCGAAACCGCAACCGAAAACCTTTCACAAAACTGTTTTGCAAGTACCTTGGGCACTATCTCACCAAAAGTGAGAACAAGCAAGGTCATTGCAACAGTGGAAACCCATGCGTACCCTTCACCCAACAACGAAATAACAATAACCGCCGAAATAGAAGATGCGGCATTATTAACAAAGGTGTTGCCTATAAGTATCGCACTTAAAGAATCATCGTATTTATCCTTGATTTTTTCGGCAAGAACGGCACTTACCGTAGGCTTATTTTCCCTGATGGTTTTAAGTCTTAAGGAACTGATACTTGCAAACGCAATTTCACTTGAGGAAAAAAACGCCGAGAGTGCAAGCAAAATCACGATATATACAAAAGACATAATATCAGGCATCGCTCTCACCTCCGACATCTGACTCATCATATATTTCACCGACGAGTTCTTCAAGAATATCTTCGATAGTGAGAATGCCAATCACATCACTGTTTTCACCGTTAACAAAAGCAATATTTCTGCGGTGATTGCTCATCTGAGTCAGCAAATCGTCAAGCGGTGTATCGGCCTTGACATAATACGGATAATCTATAACCGAAGCCAGAACGACACGATTATTCTTAATATATGCTTTAAGGAAACTGCGGATATTCAATATTCCCTTAATCTCACCGTCACGGTTTAAAACCGGAAGTCTTGAGTGAGAAGTGCTTTTTACAATATCTAATATTTGGGCATTTTTCATACCCATTTTAACCGTTTGTACCATATCAAACGGTACCATAATTTCATAAGCCGTTTTATCCGAAAACTTAAGAGCGGATTTAACAAGCTGACCGGTTTCCTCATCAAAATCATCATCTTGACTGATATTTTCAACAATATCGTGAAGCTCTTCCTCGGTAACGGTCACCTGTTGCTCTATTTTGTTCTTAAAAGGGCTTGTAACCAAATCTGATATTGCAGTAAACATAACCGAAAGCGGTTTAAACAGCAACATTAAAAATTGCAACGATGCAGAAATTGCAAGAGCAAACTTTTCATTGCACGAGCGTGCAAAACATTTCGGTATCATCTCACCGAAAATAAAAAGTATCACGGTAGTGATAACTGTTGCAACGGCAACAGAACCCGATCCGGAGCCCCATATATGCCGCGCGATAATTACCGATAAGGTAGCGCATCCGATATTCATAATGTTATTGCCTATAAGAAGCACCGTAAGCGCTTCGTCAAAATTATCTAAAATATCAATAACGCGCTTTGCCCTTGCATCCTCCTTATCAGCAAGAGACATCATATGAATACGGTTAACCGATGCGAGAGAAATCTCCGAACCGGCAAAATATCCACATCCCAAAACAAAAAACAAATACAGTACAATCTTTAAAATCGTACTCCCGGGGTCATCCATTAAATTACTCAACTCCCAAAATCAGTTATTTTTGTATGCGTTACAAACTTCCGCTGTAGCGCCGATCATTTTGATTTTACCCTTTTCAAGCCAAACGCAACGGTTACATAAACGTTCGATTTGGTCGATAGAATGCGAAACGATGATTACCGTGGTGCCACCCTGCATCATATCGTTTATGCGCTTTTCACACTTTTGCTGAAACTGAAAATCGCCTACGGCAAGGATTTCATCAACGATAAGTATATCAGGTGTGGTAACGGTTGCTATTGCAAAGCCGATACGCGCAACCATACCCGAAGAATAGTTTTTCATTGGCACATCAAGGAAATCCCACATTTCCGAAAAATCAACTATATCGTTAAACTTTTCGTCCATAAACTTTTTTGAAAAACCCAAAACCGAACCGTTTAAATAGATATTCTCCCTTGCGGTAAGATCAAGGTCAAAACCCGCACCGAGTTCAATGAGCGGCGCGATAATTCCATCAGTTTCCACAGTTCCCTTGGTGGGCTTCAGTATTCCCGATATAACCTTAAGGGTTGTACTTTTTCCGCAACCGTTAAGACCGACAATGCCGAAAACATCGCCTTTTTTAATATCAAAAGAAATATTGTCAAGAGCAACGAAATCCTCATACATAAGCTTTCCTTTGACAAGCTTTAAAAAATACTCCTTAAGGCTGTCAAGCTTTTCCTTGCTCATATTAAAATGCATTTCGATATTTCTTAATTCAACCGCATTTTCGCTGTTCACAAAAATCCTCCCTGTTAAATATGAAGAATAAACTTTGACTCAAGTTTCTTAAACACAAGAGCACCGGCAAGAAGCGTTCCAATACCTATTAAGAGGCAAATGAGATTTTCTCTGAGTGAAGGAACGGTATTATACATTACAACATCTCTGAAATAATTGACATAGTGAGTCATCGGGTTCCATTCAATAACCTTTTTAACAATACGGAATGCAAGGACTTTACCCATCGAGGAGTTTTCAAAGCCATCAAATATTTCCATATTATAAAGGATCGGAGTGAGATATATCCACATGGTGAGTAACACACCGTACAGATGTGCAATATCTCTGAAATACACGGTAGCTGCACTTAAAAACAGACAAAAACCGCAACTGAAAAGAAAACAGTATATTACGGGAAGCGGGAACAAAAGTGAAGTTAATGATAACTGAGTTATATCCTGAATGGCAATAACTATAAATACCGCAATAAGACTGTATGCAAAGTTAACAAGCGAAAAAAGGCACTTCTGCAGCGGGAATATATATTTTGGTAAATAAACCTTTTTTATAAGTGATGCCGAACCGAGTATCGAATTGATTGAAGTGGTGGTTGACTCTGAAAAAAAATTCCAAAGCGAAACGCCGACAATATAATAGGTGGGAAAATTGGGTATCTGAATTCTCAACAGAATCTGGAAAACCTGAGTTAGCACAATCATCGTGAGCAAAGGATTTAAAACACTCCATGCAACTCCGAGAAAAGATCTTCTGTATTTGGTTTTGAAATCTCTTAAAACAAGATTTTTGAGCAAAGGAAGATATTTTTTAAAATCTTCATAAGCTTTGAATCTGCCGCGGGATTTAACATTTTCCATCAAACAAAATTCTCCTTGCTTAATTTATGTTATATTATACCATTAAGTATGTAATATTGCAAGCAGAATTGATAATAATATAGCAGGTGATAAAATGATTTCTACCATAGTAAGAACCGCGATTATTTATTTTACAGTAACATTTGCCATTCGCATGATGGGCAAGCGTCAGATAGGTGATATGCAACCTAACGAGCTTGTTATAACTTTGCTTATATCCGAAATAGCCGCCATACCGCTTCAGGATGTAAACCAACCTATCATTAACGGAATTATAGCTATATTTTGTCTTATTATTCTTGAAATAATAATTTCCGTACTCACAATGAAAAACATCACGGTACGAAAGCTTATGAGCGGTAAGTCGGTAATAATAATCAAAAACGGCAGTATAGACTGTGATGCTATGAAAAAGGTCAGGATGACGGTGCTTGACCTCATAGAGCTTTTAAGACAGCAAAATGTATTCAATATTTCCGAAGTGGATTTTGCTATACTTGAAGTTAACGGCTCACTGAGTGTTTTGAAAAAAAGCGGTTATGAAAATGTAACACTTAACGATATGAGCATCAAGCCAAGTGCCACTTCCCTTCCGCTGCCTGTTATAAGTGACGGTAATATACTATATGACTCACTCTATGCACTCGGCGTAAGCGAAAACGAGTTTAAAGGTATTCTTACCGCACGGTCGGTAAAACCGAATGAAATATTCTTAATGACACTTGACGGAATAGGTAATATTAATCTTATCAGAAAGGACGCAATGAATTGAAACGAATAATCGGCGCGATAATTCTCGCGGGTATAATAGTTGCAATATGCATTGCAAGTAATAAAATCATCAAAAAGTACTGCAGGATGACAAAATCCGAAATTAAAGAGTGCTTGCAGGCAGCAGAAAGCAAAGATTATGAGGCGCTTGATAAATCGGTTGATAAACTGGCAAAAAGCTGGCAAAAGCGACAGTTGTATATGTCTGCTTTTGTAAATAACGCGATAATTGACGATATTACCGTATCGGTAAGCCGTATTCCCTACTTTACAAGCGAGGAAAAAAGTATTGATTTAATTACCGAATGTGCAGAAATTAAAATGCTAATCGAAAAAATACTCGCTGAGCAGGGTTTAAGTATCGAAAGTTTTATATAAATGCATATTATTCATTATATTTTCTATGTCGTCAGCTATTCGCCGACCGATAAAAAACCTGAAAATATGCCATTTTAGTGTATATTGCATAGTTTATTTTTTAAAAAGCGAATATTCTTTATTGAATATTTTTGAATATTTATGCTTGACATTGTGCATATTATGCGTTATAATGAGACCATCAAATTTTAAGCCTCACGGCAAAAAGGATGGTCATTATGAAAAAGTTTGTTAAAATCGCCTCGTTTATTCTTGCAGTTTGCATTTTGTTTACACTTGCAGGATGCGGCAACGAAAAGAAAAGCGAAGCCAAAGAGCTCGTTATGGGTACCGCGGCTGCATTTCCTCCCTATGAATTTGTTGATTCCGATAACAACATCGTAGGTATTGATGCTGAAATTGCTCAGGCTGTTGCCGATAAGCTCGGTATGAAGCTCACAATTAAGGATATGGAATTTGAATCCCTTATCCCCGCTGTTACCGCAGGCTCCATTGATGTTGTCTTTGCCGGTATGACTGTTACCGATGAACGTAAGAAATCCGTTAACTTTACTGACAGCTATGCTCAGGGTATTCAGGTTGTAATCGTTAAAGAAGATTCTGCCATTGCTTCGATAGATGATCTTGAGGGCAAAAAGATCGGCGTTCAGGCCGGTACCACCGGTGATATCTACTGCACCGGCGACTACGGTGAGGAAAACGTTAATCAGTACACCAACGGTGCTCTTGCCGTTGCCGCTCTTCAGAACGGTCAGGTTGACTGCGTTGTTATCGATAACGAACCCGCAAAACAGTTTGTAAAAGCCAATGCAGGTCTTAAGATACTCGAAACCGAATATATCTCCGAAGACTATGCCGCAGCTATTGCCAAGGATAACGAAGATTTACTCGAAAAGGTAAATAAGGCAATGGATGAGCTTACCGAAGACGGCACTATTGATAAGATTATCGCTAAGTACATAAATGCTGACGAATAATCAATAATTTCATTAGCCGGACCGCTGTAACTTTTGTTGCAACGGTCCGGATTTCCTGTTATAATGTGTAAAAACAACATTTAAGAAAGGACGATGAATTTTGGGCATTGTATCTTTTCCCGAATGGGTAGCCACCGCTCCGGCATTCATCAAATCACTGCCCGACTGGCTTCAAAACTTATTTTATCAGCTGTATCAAACCTTTATTTTTGAGAACAGATGGAAGTTTTTTACCAACGGTCTTAAAATAACATTTATTGTAACCGTAGGCGCTTTGGCGATAGGTATAGTTTTAGGTCTTATTGTTGCAATAATCCGTACCGTAAACGATAACTCTGATAAGCCTAATGCCTTATTGCGAATTATCAATGCCGTTTGCAAGCTGTATCTTACCGTAATAAGAGGAACACCTATGATGGTGCAGCTTCTTATAATGGGCTTTGTAATAATGGTTCCCAAAACAGATAACGGCACCGTTGCCTGCGGTATTATTACCCTTGGTATAAACTCCGGTGCTTATGTTGCCGAAATTGCGCGCTCGGGACTTATGTCCGTAAGCAAGGGACAAACCGAGGCAGGCAGAAGCTTGGGCCTTAATTTCTTTCAAACAATGTGGTACATAATTATTCCGCAGGCGATTAAAAACATTCTCCCTGCTTTAGGCAACGAAATGATCACACTTTTGAAGGATACATCACTTGTTTCAATAATCGCCCTACGCGATCTCACCAAGCAAACGCAAAACATTGTAAGTAAAACATATCAGGCTTTTGTACCTTATATAAGTCTTGCTCTTATATATCTTGTGATTGTTATAATTCTTTCTAAGATTTTAACAGCATTCGAAAGGAGGTTGCGCAAGAGTGATCACTGATAACACGATAATTAAGGTTGAAAATCTGCAAAAAAGCTTCGCCAAGGTTGAGGTTTTAAAGGGTATATCAACCGAAATCAAAAAAGGTGAAGTGGTTGCGATAATAGGTCCCTCCGGATCAGGAAAGTCAACCTTTTTAAGAACATTAAATTTACTTGAAAAGCCGACATCGGGCAACATATTTTTTGAAGGTATAAACATCACTGATTCCTCTGCTGATATCAATCTTCACCGAAGAAAAATGGGAATGGTTTTTCAGCAGTTTAACCTTTTTCCGCATATGACAATTCTTAAAAATATGACCATTGCCCCGATTAAGCTTTTGGGACTTTCAAAGGCACAAGCCGAAGAACGTGCCATAAAACTTCTCGAAAAGGTTGGTCTTGCAGATAGAAAGGACTCCTACCCTTCCCAACTTTCCGGCGGTCAGAAGCAGCGTGTTGCCATAGTTCGCGCACTTGCTATGGAGCCTGATGTTATGCTTTTTGATGAGCCTACAAGTGCGCTTGATCCCGAAATGTTAGGCGAGGTTTTGGATGTTATCAACGATCTTGCCAAAAGCGGTATGACAATGGCAATCGTTACCCACGAAATGGGCTTTGCCCGTGAGGTTGCCGACCGTGTGTTGTTTATAGACGGCGGCGTTATCAACGAAGAAGGAACTCCCGAGGAGATTTTCGGCAATCCCAAAGGTGCACGCCTTAAAGACTTTTTAAGCAAGGTGCTCTGATTTTTAACAATTTAACTCCGCATATCTTCACTTTTTGTGGCGGTATGCGGAGTTTTTTCACCTTTACGGCTTTTTTCCATATTATGTATTGAAGTTTAGCTTCAATATTTTTTGGGAGGCTGTTTTATGGCAGACATTAAAAACAACTGCTGCAACGATTCCGGCACCTTTAAAGAGGCAGTATGCATTGACGCCGGAAGAGTTTACGACTCATGTTGCGACAGAGACTGCCTTGAAGATTTACGCTGCTTCTTCACGGCACAGGCACAGACATATCTTAATCAAGCGATAAGCGTAAGACTGAAAAGCGCACAGGTACTTAATGTATATTTGGATGTTGAACCGGTTAACTTTAACAAATGCTACTATTCGTGTGACCTCACATTTTATTTCCTGTTAAGTTTTGATGTTTACACGGCACCTAACACCTGCCCCACCGAAATTCAGGGCATTTCTTCATTTAACAAAAAGGTGATACTTTTCGGCAGTGAGGGCAATGTAAAGGTATTTACAAGCTTGCGCTCCGATGACGATACCACCTGTGACACTCAGGCAATCACCACATCAAACAACCCCAAATGCGTTGTTCAATGTGTTGAGCCGGTTGCACTCAGCGCACATCTCGGTCAGATACGCGACACTTATGAAAATGTGCGCTATGTACCGCAAAGCATTATCGACTACCTCGGCGCCCCGATAGTAACCGAGCTTGAAGCGGGCACACCCACGATATATGCTACAATCGGTTTGTTTACAATAGTACAGCTGATAAGAAATGTTCAGATGCTTATTCCGGTTTACGATTTTTGCATACCGGAAAAGCAGTGCGACGATTCTATCGACCAACCGTGCGATGTGTTCAGAAAAATCAAATTTCCAACCGACGATTTTTTCCCGCCTAAATCATGTGATACCTGTTCCGGCAACGATAAAAGATAACTTAAAACCGCTCGGAAAAAACCGAGCGGTTTTAAAATTGAACCGTAAGGTATTTTAAGGCATAATACCCCGAAACAACAAACAGTACTCCGCAGATTATTATAATAATTGTCTTTAATACTTTTTCGGCAATGTTTTTTATCACTCTATTTTTTCTTTCCGTAATACCACACACCTTACAGCAGTATTATTTGTATATAGAAGGAAAAGTATACAGTTATTACCGCTTGAACGGAAAATCAACCGGTGATAAACTTAAAATAAACCATATACGAGAGGATAATTGCCGTGAGGATAGACACACTCAGTAAAACAAAAATCAAAATAACACTTACAAACAGTGAAATCGAGCTGCTTTTCGGCAATTACGGTTTAATCGACTATAACGAGCCGAAATCAAGACTTACAATAGATATGCTTATCAAAGAGGCACTGCCTGAAGATATGCTGCCGCTAAAATGCGATAAGGTACTTATTGAGGTAAAACAAATACCTGACGGTTGCAACATACTCTTTACACAGATATTTGATAAGAAAAAGCAAAACAGCGAAAAAAAAGTATATACACTTGAATTTGATGATAGTGAGAATATGATAAAATGTATATTATTTCTTGCCGAAAAGAAAATAAAAAACGGCAGAAGCACCCTCTGCCGTTATAATAACAAATACCGATTGATGTTAAGCCGCGGATATTATTTAAAGATACCAAAAGAGCAACTCGGTGAGTTTTGTTTCAATATATATACATCCGACCGCGAACAGGAGTTAACCCGAAAAATCGGCACAATTATATGTGATAACAACGCAATAGAAACAATATCAACGCATTTTAAAGTGATTTGATTTTCTTAATTCTCTCAGGCATCTTTTCACCTGAAAAAATATAACTGCCCGCAACAAGAACGGTTGCTCCCGCCTTTACGGCGAGAGGAGCCGTTTCGCCGTCTATACCGCCGTCAATCTCAAGCTCGATATCAAGACCGCGTTTTTCACATTCCGCCTTCAGTTTCTCAAGTTTACTGAGTGCAGACGGCATAAACTTTTGACCGCCAAAGCCCGGTTCAACCGACATAACAAGCACCATATCGCAAAGCGGCAGCAAATCGAAAATTGCCTCGGGCTCGGTCATCGGCTTAATGGTTATACAGGATTTACAGCCAAGCTCACGTATCTTTTTAAGGGCTGCGGCATTATCGGAGCCTGCCTCGTAGTGAAATCCCAAAATATCGGCGTATTTAGCAAAATCCGCAATATACCTGTGAGGTCGATCAATCATAAGATGTACGTCCAGCGGAATATTTGTATGTGCTTTAATAGACTTGATAAGCGGTACACCGAAAGAAATGTTCGGTACAAAAATACCATCCATAACATCAAGGTGAAGCATATCAACACCCATTTTTTCAAAAATCTCAATATCCTTTTGCATATCGAGAAAATCGGCAGACAAAACCGAGGGTGAAAGTTTTACCATTTATATCATTCCTTAAAATTATTAACCGTGCAGATAAATTGTCCGTGTGTTGCGGTGCTTATAAACGCTCAAAAGCAAACCCACACCAAGATACAGGCACAAAAGCGAAGTGCCGCCTGCACTGAAAAACGGAAGTGTAACACCTATTATCGGGAACACACCGATACACATACCAACGTTTATAATCAGTTGTGCGAATAACATTCCGAACATACCGACACAAATGTATTTGCCTGTATTTTTCTTGCAAACGCGTGCGATACGAATACAGCGAAGGCATATTGCCGAAAGCAAAATAATAACAAGTAAGCAACCTAAAAAGCCGAGCTCTTCACCAATACTCACCAAAATAAAGTCGTTTTGACCCTCAGGAACATAGCCTACCTGAGTAAGCCTTCCCTTAAAAAGTCCCTGACCGAAAAATCCGCCGTTTGCAAGTGCCATTCTGCCGTAATAAGACTGATATGTAGCGCCCTTAATGTCCCCCTCAATATCAAACAAATGGATTATTCTTGAGCGCTGGTCATCATTCATAACAAAGAAATAAATGAGCGGTGCGGATACAATTAAAGCCGAAAATCCGGCAACAAAATACTTCCATGAGACTCCCGCCGCCCACATCATACACAAGAACATAAACAAGAATACAAGCGCCGTTCCGTCATCACCCTGAAAATGTATCAGAACAACCGGCAAAGCGCCGTGCAGACAAAGCGGTATAAGCTTTTTAGGATTGTTAATATCATTTTTGCATTTTGAGAGGTGTGCCGAAAATGTAACAATAAAGCAAACCTTTAACAGTTCGGCGGGCTGAAAGGTCGTAATTCCGAGGTCAAGCCAAGCCTTATCATCGGTTCCCTCGGGAGCAAAGCCGATAAAAAAGGTAAGGATAACCGGTATTAACCCTACTGCGGCAAAAATATACCATCTCTCCAAAAAGGTTTGAAAATCGAAAGCAGAGATAATAACCGCCGCAATAATTCCGAGAAAAAGCGCAAGAAGCTGAACTATGGTAGGTCTTGATGATTCAAGATAACGTGTTGAGGTAAAAACCGCAAGACAACCGTAAACGGAAGCAAACATACAAAGAAAAAGCAACAGCTTGTCCGTTTCACGAATAAAGTCGGCTATACGGGAAATCAGTCTGTTCATAAATGTCCCCCATACAAAATCTTCTGCATATTATTATACAAAATCCGACACTCTTTTGCAAGACCGACTTTAATTTGAGAATATCTAACTATGTTATAATCACCTTGTGCGCCAAGAAAGCACTTGCGACAGCAAGTGCTTTCTTACTTATTAAGCGGCAATTTTTATGAGTATTTAATATCCGCTTTTTCAACGAGGATGTCTATATATGCCTGATACTTTTGATTGTTTATGTCCACATTTTCCTGCTTTTAAGTATATGCTGTTTATACTAATCAATCGGTACAAAGCATGTTTGTGCCATTTCAGCACCGTTTTCAGCCTTTAATGCAACTTTTACATTCATTACAATTCCGAGATTTGCGATGTAGGAAAGCCTCATTTCTCCGACAGTATATTCATACTTTTGACCGCCGTCGTTGAGCATTTTATCCAATTTTTGGTTTACCTTTGAAACATCAACCGAAACTTTGCTTGTATCAACACCGTTAAATATCGGAGTAATGTTGAATTCAATAACCGTGCCGTCAAACAAAACCCACACAGTGAAGTATTCGTTTGTTTTATATCCGGCAAGACAGCGGCAAAACTTTACATCGTATCCGCGGTTATCGGCAGTGCTCTTAACAGTGATTTCCCCGTTCTTTAGTGCTGCAAATTTTTCGTGTGACAATGTGGAGAGCATCACCTTTTCAAGTTCAAAATCCAAATCACCGTAATTGTCCTTCAAAGTGTTTTTCGCAACAGAAATTGCAGTTTCTTTTGTTATATCCGATTTCCCTGTACTGCCTTGTGTTGCCGCTACGCAAGAGAGCAAAAGACCAGTTTCGGCATCATATTCCACAGTTATTACTCCGTCCTGCGAGGAATAAATATTTCTGCCGTGTTCTTGCCCCGGTTCGGCATTTTTCGAGCTTACATATTTAAGCTTTACGCTCTTGCCGTTTACCTTTATGGTCTTTTCGGTGTTATTATCACCATTTTGATCGATCTTTTTCTGTTTACCTGTATCTTTAGCAAAATCTTTGACGGTTTGCCCGTCACCTTGATTATTACCCGTATCGGATGTAACATCTTCGGTGCTTTGTGCAATTTCAAAATCCGTTTCGGTATTCACTGCGATATCAGAGCTTGCGTTATCGGCAAAGCCTTTACAACCCGTGAGAATAAGACAAACTGTTAAAATCAGCGCAACGGTTAAAACAAATGCTCTTTTCATAAATTTTTCTCCTTTAATAATATTTTTGACTCATTACTTACCTTTAATGCAGTCACGATTTGGAGTACTCCCTGCATTTGATGAAAAATCTGCAATTACAAAGCACCAAATATGTTTATACTTTTATACACAATGCACTAATTTTGTTTTTTTCACCACTTATATTTTATCGCAAATCAACAGTTTTGTCAAGCAAAAAGAATGGGATTTTTTACCACAAATTGTCGATATGTTGAAATGCTGAATTGTAAAAAAATATAGTGCAGAGATATTTATAAAGTAAAATCTCACAGGGTAAAATCACATTTTCACATCATTTAGGGCAAAGCAAACTTTAATTTAAATACATTTTAACAACGTAGTAAATTATTCCGTACACCACACTTGCTGATGTGCCGAAAAGAATTACCGGTCCTGCTATTGTAAATATTTTTGCGCCCACTCCTAAAACAATTCCCTCGTTTTTAAACTCTATCGCAGGCGATACCACTGCATTTGCAAAACCGGTTATCGGTACTAATGTTCCTGCACCGGCACGCTTTGCTATCTTATCAAAAACGCCGATGCCGGTAAGAAGCGCCGCAATAAAAATCAGTGTTGACGGTACGGCGGCTTTAACCGTGATTTCGCTAAGTCCCAAATATTCATACAGTTCGGACAGCAGTTGACCTGTAACGCAAATCGTTCCGCCAACAGTAAAAGCCCAAAGCGAATTTTTAAGCTTGGGTGACGGCGGCGAATACCGTTTTGACATTTTTGAAAACTCTTTTTTATCTGGCAACATAAAAATACCTCCTTTGATGTATTATCACACCAAGGGAGGTTTTTTATGTATTATTTTACTGTGGTTTTTCTCGGATTGTAGTTATTGATAATTTCATCCCACTCTTCGTCCGAAAGCGATGCGCCGTCCTTTGAATTATACTGCGTGTAAATACTGTTAAGTACCTTTTTGTAAAGCTTGTCGTATTTAATTTTTTCTCTGACGGCTATAATTAGCATTATAAAAGCAAAGACCGCAATCAAAACAATCGGAGCGGCATGGCGCAGATAAAAGCTTAACTTTAAGCCAAAAACTCCCGAAATTTCTTTCATTTGATTTGCATAAGAAAAGATAATAAAAGGCAACGGTAAAACCGAAATAATACTGCCCGATATGTTTAATTTACAGCATACAAAAACAAGCCCGATTACCGATACCGCTGAGCAAATCAAAACCGTCCAGAAAAATTGCTTTCCTTCGGATGAAAAATTGTGGTCAGAATAAGTAATGGATATGCCCAGTATAACAAGCAGATTTGTAATCATATAGTAGGCAAAAGACAAAATAAACAAAACTTTGATTGCCTTAAAAAGTCTGCCTTCGGTTTTTGCATATTTAATCCCATATTTACTTTCAATAAAGTTTACACGGTCAAAAACCGCATTGTATTTTTTCATAAAGCACCTCAAAATATTCAGATAAACAAATTATACAGTATCTGTGTGCTCTTGACAAGTTAAAATTATACTATATAATGTTTTCGGTGATTAAAATGTCTGTAATAAACATCGTTATGGTAGAGCCGGAAATACCGCAAAACACCGGCAACGTTGCAAGAACATGTGCCGCCACCGGCACACGGCTGCATCTTGTAGGTCCTATGGGATTTGCAATAGACGATAAAAAATTAAAACGCGCAGGGCTTGATTATTGGCAATATCTTGACATAACATACTACAAAAATCTTGATGAGTTCTTTGAAAAAAACACAGGTGAGTTTTTCTTTTATACCACCAAGGGCAGAAAAACCCATTCAAATTTAAAATATCCCGATAACTGCTATCTACTGTTCGGCAAAGAAACCAAGGGTTTACCTGAGGAACTGTTGCTGAAAAATCCCGACCGTTGCGTACGTATACCTATGGCTTACGACATCAGAAGTCTTAATCTTTCCAACTCGGTTGCGATAGCGGTTTACGAGGTGCTCAGACAATGGGACTACCCTGCTTTGCAAAATTTCGGTCAACTGCACAATTACAAATGGGAAACTGACCTTTAATTTTCAATATTTATATATTGAAAAAAAACAAAATTGTGGTAAAATAATACTGTAATATTTATAATAATTCAAAGGAGTTTTGAAAATGAGCACATTTAACAAAAAAACCGTTGACGATGTAAATGTTAAGGGCCAGCGAGTTCTCGTTCGCTGCGACTTTAATGTTCCGCTTAAGGAAGGCGTAATCACCGATGAAAACAGAATCGTTGCCGCTCTTCCCACCATCAAAAAGCTTGTTGCCGATGGCGGCAAAGTTATCCTTTGCTCGCACCTCGGCAAACCTAAGGGTGAACCCAAGCCCGAGTTATCTCTTGCACCGGTTGCAAAGCGCCTTTCCGAGCTTCTCGGCAAAGAGGTTGTTTTTGCCGCGGACGATAACGTTGTAGGCGAAAATGCAAAAGCCGCCGTTGCAAATATGAAAGACGGCGATGTTGTTCTTTTACAGAACACCCGTTACCGTGCCGAAGAAACCAAAAACGGCGAGGAATTCTCAAAAGAGCTCGGCTCACTTGCCGATATATTTGTTAACGATGCTTTTGGTACAGCGCATAGAGCACATTGCTCTACTGTTGGTGTTGTTTCCTATGTTAAGGAGGCTGTTGCAGGATATCTTATCGGCAAAGAATTAAAGTATCTCGGAAACGCCGTTGAATCCCCTGTTCGCCCCTTTGTTACAATTCTCGGCGGCGCTAAGGTTGCGGATAAGCTTACGGTTATTGAAAATCTCTTAAACAAAGCTGATACACTTATCATCGGCGGCGGTATGGCTTATACTTTCCTCGCAGCCAAGGGCTACGGTGTCGGCACTTCCCTGCTTGATCCCGAAAAAATCGATTATTGCAAAGATATGATGAAAAAAGCCGAAGAAAAAGGCGTTAAGCTTCTTTTACCGGTTGACTGCACCATCGCAAAGGATTTCCCCGACCCGATTGATGCTCCCATTGATATTAACGTTGTTGATGCCGATAAGATTCCCGACGATATGATGAGTCTTGATATCGGTACCAAGACAGCCGAAATATTTGCCGATGAGGTTAAAAAGGCAAAAACCGTTGTTTGGAACGGACCTATGGGCGTTTTTGAAAACCCGACACTTGCAAAAGGTACTCTTGCCGTTGCAAAGGCTATGGCTGATACCGATGCCGTTACCGTTATCGGCGGCGGCGACTCAGCGGCGGCTGTTAATACTCTCGGCTTCGGCAGTAAAATGACTCACATTTCAACCGGCGGCGGCGCTTCTCTTGAATTCCTTGAGGGCAAAGAGCTTCCCGGTATTGCCGCACTTAATGACAGATAATTTTTAAGGGGATATAAAAATGAATAAGGCAAAAAGAAATGCAATTATTGCAGGAAACTGGAAAATGAATAAAACACCGAAGGAAACCGCAGACCTTATCGCGGCTATGAAGCCGATTGTTGCCGATGCCGACTGCAAGGTAGTGCTTTGTGTTCCCTTCGTTGACCTTGATGCCGCATTAAAGGCAAGCAACGGATCCAACATTGAGATTGGTGCCGAAAACTGCCATTTTGAGCTTTCAGGTGCTTTTACCGGTGAGGTTTCACCCGTTATGCTTAAAGAAATGGGTGTTAAGTATGTTATTATCGGTCACAGTGAGCGCAGGCAGTATTTTGCAGAGACCGATGTTACGGTTAACAAGCGTCTTACTGCCGCTCTTGCGCAGGGTCTTAAGGTTATACTTTGTGTAGGTGAAACCCTTGAACAGCGCGAGCAAGGTGTTACCAAAGAGCTTGTGCGTATGCAAACAAAGATTGCTTTTGGCGGCGTTTCGGCTGCTGATGCAAAGAATGTTATAATTGCCTATGAGCCCGTTTGGGCAATCGGTACCGGCAGAACTGCGACAAGCGATCAGGCTCAGGAGGTTTGCAAAATCATCAGAGACTGTGTTGCCGAGATTTATGATAATGAGCTTGCTGAGGGTATGACTATTCAGTACGGCGGTTCTATGAACGCCAAAAATGCCGATGAGCTTTTATCCAAGGTTGATGTTGACGGCGGACTTATCGGCGGTGCTTCTCTTAAAGCTGAAGATTTTTCGGTTATTGTTAAAGCCGCAAGCAAATAATAATAAAAACAAAAGGGCGCACATTTGTGCGCCCCGATTTAAATTACAGGTGAATTAAATGAAAAAACCGATAGTTCTTACTATTATGGACGGTTTCGGCAACAATCCCGAAACAAACGGCAACGCAATATTTGCCGCCTCTACTCCGCGCCTTGATGATATTTTTTCAAAATGTCCCTCCACCCTTATCGGTGCATCGGGTATGGATGTCGGTCTGCCTGACGGACAGATGGGAAACAGCGAGGTAGGTCATACCAACATCGGAGCCGGCAGGGTTGTTTATCAGGAGCTTACAAGAATTACCAAAGCTATTAATGACGGTGATTTTTTTAGTAACGAGGCATTTATGAATGCCCTTGACAACTGCAAAAAGAATGACAGCGCTCTCCACCTTATGGGACTTTTATCTGACGGCGGTGTTCACTCGCACATTGAACACCTTTACGGACTTGTAAAATTTGCAAAAGAAAACGGACTGAAAAAAGTGTTTATTCACGCCTTGCTTGATGGCAGGGATGTGCCCCCCGCAAGTGCCGCTGATTACATTGATACCTTAAACAAAAAGCTTGATGAAATCGGTTGCGGCAAGCTTGCAACCGTTATGGGCAGATTTTACGGTATGGACCGTGACAACCGTTGGGAGCGCGTTCAAAAGGCTTATGCCGCGCTTGTTTACGGTGACGGTGTTAAAACCGATGATGCCGCAGCTGCGGTAAGAAAATCATATACTGAAATAGATGCTGATGGCAAGTTTATCACCGATGAGTTTGTTCTGCCCACGGTAGTTTCGGGCACCGAAAGAATTAAGAGCGGTGACAGTGTTATTTTCTTTAATTTCCGGCCTGATCGCGCACGTGAAATTACCCGCACCTTTGTTGATGACGAGTTTTCAGGCTTTGAGCGTATCGGCGGCAGACAAAACGTTTACTATGTTTGTATGACACAGTATGATGCTTCAATGCCTAATGTTGAGGTTGCGTTTAAGCCACAAAGTCTCAACAACACATTAGGTGAGGTTCTTGCAAACGGCGGATATACTCAGCTTCGCATCGCGGAGACCGAAAAATACGCGCATGTAACCTTTTTCTTTAACGGCGGACGCGAGGTTATGTTTGACAATGAGGACAGAATACTTGTCAACTCACCAAAGGTTGCAACCTATGATTTGCAGCCCGAAATGAGCGCATACGAGGTTTGTGACAAAGTATGCGATGCCATAGAAAGCGGAAAATATGACGTTGTTATCTTAAACTTTGCCAACTGCGATATGGTAGGCCACACCGGATTTTTTGAAGCGGCTGTAAAGGCTGTTGAAACAGTAGACACCTGTGTTGGCAGAGTTATGGATTCAACCCTTAAAATGAACGGTGTTATGCTTCTTACCGCTGACCACGGAAATGCTGACCGTATGCTTGATACTGACGGTTCACCTTTTACCGCCCACACCACCAACCCCGTTCCGTTTACCGTTATCGGCAAAGACTGTGAGCTCAGATCAGGTGGAAGACTGTGTGATATTTCACCGACTATTCTTGATATTCTCGGCATTGAAAAGCCTGCCGAAATGAGCGGCATATCACTGATTAAATAACTTATTCTATAATAAAAAACTGCTGTTTCACCCGAAACAGCAGTTTTATTTTTTTGAATATAATCAGATTAGCCTTACCTTAACAACACCGTCAATAGCCATTATGGTGCTTATAACCTTATCTTCATCAGCTTTTGATACATCAAGCATTGTATAGGCTAAATCACCGCGCGATTTATTGAGCATATTCTCGATATTAACATTGTTTTCGGAGAAAATCGCGGTAATTCTCGTAAGCACATTCGGGATGTTTTTATGAATAACGCAAACACGGTGCTCGGCGCTTCTCGGCATACGGATTTCGGGGAAATTCACTGAGTTAACTATATTACCGTTTTCAATATAGTCAATAAGTTCCTTAGCCGCCATTTCAGCACAGTTGTCCTCAGATTCGGGAGTGGATGCACCGAGATGCGGAATGGCAATAACACCGTCAACGCAAAGCAAATCATCAGACGGAAAATCGGTAACATAGGTTGCAACCTTGCCAGATTCAAGCGCCGCTTTAATGTCAGCAGAATTAACAAGACCGCCGCGTGCAAAGTTCAAAATACGAACTCCGTCCTTCATCTTTGCTAAAGAATCCTTATTAATAAGATTCTTTGTACTGTCAAGAAGCGGAACGTGAATGGTAATATAATCGCACTGCTCAAACAGCTCTTTTATATCGTAGATATGAACAGCGTTGTGCGTTAAGTTCCATGCGGAGTTTACCGAAAGATACGGGTCATAACCGTAAACTGTCCTACCAAGATGATTTGCGCCATTTGCAACAAGAACGCCAATAGCACCAAGACCTATAACACCTAATTTTTTACCCTTAAGCTCGGGGCCGGTAAAGGCGCTCTTTCCCTTTTCAACAAGCTTGCCTACCTCGTCGCCCTGACCCTTTAAGGTTTTTGCCCACTCAATAGCGGGTATCACACGTCTTGAAGAAATAAGAAGACCGGCGATAACAAGCTCTTTAACCGCGTTTGCATTTGCACCGGGGGTGTTGAATACAACAATACCGTTTTCGGAGCAACGGTCAATCGGTATATTGTTAGTACCGGCGCCGGCACGGGCTATTGCCTTTAATGTATCGGGAAACTCAACATCATGGAGAGCCGCGGAGCGCACTATCGCACCGTCAGCATTTTCAACCTCATCGCCTACGGTATACTTATCGTCAAATACCGTAAGGCCGATTTTTGATATCTTGTTGTAGGTTTTAATTCTGTACATTACGCATTTTCCTCTTCAAATTTTTTCATAAAGGCAACAAGCTTTTCAACGCCCTCAACCGGCATTGCGTTATAAATGGAAGCACGCATGCCGCCTACCGATCTGTGACCCTTAATATTAACAAAGCCGTTGGCTTTTGCTTCATTTACAAACTTTGCATCAAGCTCATCGTTACCGGTAACGAAAGGTACGTTCATAATCGAGCGGTCCTCGGGAACAACCGTGCCCTTGAAGAGCTTGCTGTTATCAAGGAAATCCTAAAGAATCTTTGCTTTCTTATCGTTTATCTCTTTTATAGCCGCAAGTCCGCCGATGCTCTTTATCCATTTGAATACAAGACCTGCGATATAAATGCAGTAGCAGGGCGGTGTGTTGAACATTGAACCGTTTTCGGAATGGGTTGCATAGTTAAGCATTGTGGGAGTAATATCCATTGCGTTACCTATAAGGTCCTTGCGGATAATAACGATTGTAACGCCTGCGGGTGCAACGTTTTTCTGTGCACCTGCATAAAGAACGCCGAACTTTTTAACATCAATAGGCTCTGAAAGAATACAACTCGAAATATCGGCAACAAGCGGAACATCACCGGTATCGGGAAGCTCGTGATACTTTGTGCCGTAAATAGTGTTGTTCATACAAATGTGAACATAGTCCGCATCCTTATCAAAATCCGCCGCGGTGGTTTTCGGAATATAAGAATATGTTTTATCGGCTGATGAAGCAACCGCGCGTGCGTTACCGTAACGTGCCGCTTCCTTATATGCCTTATTTGCCCACTGACCGGTAATAATGTAATCAGCTTTATGATTTTTATTCATGAGATTAAGCGGTATCATGGCAAACTGTGTTGATGCACCGCCCTGCAGGAACAAAACCTCATAGTTATCGGGAATACCCATTATATCTCTTAAATCCTGCTCTGCTTCTTTGATTATCGCATCATACTCTTTTGAGCGGTGCGACATCTCCATAACCGACTGACCGGTGGCACCGTATTCAAGCATCTCGGCTGCTGCCTGTTTTAAAACAGGCTCAGGAAGCATAGAAGGACCTGCACTGAAATTATAAACTCTTGCCATAATTGAAACCTCCAAAATTGATATAAATATATTATATTAGCTTTATATGTTCTTGTCAATAGGTTTGTGAATAATTTAACATAGTTTTTTGCTGATTGAATTAAAATGTTTTTAAGTTTGTTAAATAATTAACATATCCGCCTGCAAAATATCCCGCCATATTTGGCGGGATATACCACTTTAACAAAATCAGTCTATAAATCAATCAGCTCAAAACGTTTCTTTGAAACCGAAATACTTATCACAGTGATAACCGTATATATCACTATGCCGGAAAACAGCGGTATCAACTGTATCGTTTCAAAACCGGTGCTGTTAAGCATTTCAAGTCCCGGAATGTAGTGAAGTGTCTCCGCAGCGCATATCGCTATAAACGAAAAAATGCAAAAGCATAAAAACGGTATGCCTATTTTATATGCGGTTTTAAAGAAGGAACAAATAAAAGTAAGATTAAACAAGGCACATATAATAAGATAATAGCCTAAAAGCGCAATATTAGCATTCATAAGGGTGTTGTTTAGGTAAATCACAGCATCTTTCATAAGAAGCATACGCACCGCCACAGCCAATATAAGAAGCAAAAAACCTGATAGCTGAATAAATATCGAAAAGGCGTACTTTGATTTAACAACATCGCTTTTTTCAACCGGCAGTAAAGCAGTATACAGAATGTCCGATGCTTCCCTGCCCGACTGAAAGCTGTGAAAAATACCGAAGCAAACAAAAAAAGCGCAAAGCAAAATCGGATAATTCGGAATAAATGCCATAAGAGAAAAGAGAATGAAAAAATATGAAAGCGGTGATGATGTAAGCTTAATTTCTTTTTTCAGGAGTTTAGTCATAAAACAATTTCCTCCCTCTCGTTTTTAAGCATTATTTCTTCAAAAGTTCCTCCGCCCATTTTCTCAATAAACTCGTTTTTCTCACCGGCGCCGATTATACTGCCGTTTTTAATGTAAACAATACTGTCGGCGCATTTATCGAGGTCGGAGGTTATATGTGTTGAGAAGAGTACCGAAACACCGATTTCGGCAAGTTTTATAAATATTCTCAAAATCTCATCACGCGAAATCGGGTCAAGACCGCTTGTGGGTTCATCGAGAATAAGTAGCTCTGCCTTATGCGAGAGCGCAAGTGCAAGGCTGTATTTAACCTTCATTCCCTCCGAAAGCTCTTTTAGACGCTTGTTCTCGTCAAGCTTAAAGGCGGTAAGATAACGGTTGTAGGCATCAGAGTCAAAATTATCATAAAAGCTTTTGGTAACGGCGGTTATTTCGGATAACTTTTTCTGCGGATAATAGGAAACTCCGCCGCAGGCATAGCCTATCCGCTGTTTTACAGCCTTTTCGTTATCATTAAAATCCATGCCGAAATACGATATGCTTCCGGCATCGGGGTGAACAAGGTTTAAAAGAGCTTTTATTGTGGTTGTCTTCCCCGCGCCGTTTCTGCCTATAAAACCGGTAATACTGCCGCTTTTGACCGAAAAGCTGACATTGTCAAGTGTAAACGCAGGATAGCGCTTAACAAGGCCGTCAACCTCTAAAATGCCGTTCATATTTTCACCCGCCGAAAATCAAATTATATTTTGATTATAACAAAGCAATCACAAAAAATCAACAACCGCCGATACATCTAATTTAAATATATCATAATAATTAAAGGAGTAACTTACTTTACAATATAAAAAATACTTGACTAAAACCGACTGCTGTGGTATTATATCTTTCGTTGATTTATGCGGGTGTAGTTCAATGGCTAGAATCCCAGCCTTCCAAGCTGGTCGTGTGGGTTCGATTCCCATCACCCGCTCCAAATGAGAGTGAACATCTTTTGATGTTTGCTCTTTTTTCTTTTTGTCGGGTGATGGGAATCGAAAAGGGCGACGGCAAAGCCGTAACCAACCTTTCGGTGAACGGTTGGTTAGCCCGTGGGCGTGTAGCCGCAACAGTTGCGGCGTAGCGATCCATCACCCGCTCCAAATGAGAGTGAACATCTTTTGATGTTTGCTCTTTTTACTTTTTGTCGGGTGATGGGAATCGAAAAGGGCGACGGCAAAGCCGTAACCAACCTTTCGGTGAATGGTTGGTTAGCCCGTGGGCGTGTAGCCGCAACAATTGCGGCGTAGCGATCCATCACCCGCTCCAAATGAGAGTGAACATCTTTTGATGTTTGCTCTTTTTTCTTTTTGTCGGGTGATGGGAATCGAAAAGGGCGACGGCAAAGCCGTAACCAACCTTTCGGTGAATGGTTGGTTAGCCCGTGGGCGTGTAGCCGCAACAGTTGCGGCGTAGCGATCCATCACCCCCCACTTAAAAAAATCCCCATTCACACAAGAATGGGGATTTTAATTTTTTCAAGTGCTTTCTGTATTTGCACGTCAAATTTAAATGATATTAACATTATTACAATTTTTCAAATATCTTTGCACCTGAGGTTATCAGCCATTTATTTAACAGTCGGCAGGCAATCGCAAAAATTACTATCCAGACAATAATATAATTCTGCACAGAAATATAATTTCTCAAAAAGTAAGCACCCAGCGCAAATATAACCGCTATTGCAGGTCCCGAAAGAATTGAGAATAAAACACTCATTCCCTGCTTTACCGGTATTGCCTCATTTGTCCAGTTAAGATTGGGATATTTTAAATTATAGAACAGTCCGAGTATTGCGGTAAGCTCACAAAACAGCACCAACAAAACCGCGCTGAACAAAAGGTTTTGCCAATCTGATTTAAGCACAAATCCCAACACAAGTGTACAAATTACCGCGGCGGAAGAATTAAGTACCGTATGCGGTATAAGCTTTGCCAAAAGCACTTCGGAAGCATTTACGGGCAACGACTGTAAAATCCACAAGCTTTTCCCCTCAAGTGATATTGAAGGTGCCGAAATCGCGTTAAGCGACAACAAAAAGAATATTACAACAATAACGGCGGCGGGAATAAGATCTGCGATATCGGGAAACATTGCCGAAATCATGGTGACAAATCCGCCGAGTGCCTTTCTTTTTATAACAGCAACAACGGCGAGCGCTATCGCAAACACAAGTCCCAACCCTGTATTTAATAGATATACGGGGCTTGAAACAAACTTTTTAAACTCTTTTTTGGCAAGCGCGCCGCGTACACTGCTCACCTTTGCTTTTTTATCAATATATACCGCCTTATTGGTATTACCCTTATCGGTTGTGGCTATTTTTATATAGGTGGCGGATAAAATGTAATATGTCAGCAAAAACAGAGCCGCAACCGAAAAGAAAACAATAAGCATAGGTATTACTTCGCCGTTATATGCTCTACCCAAAACATAAAAGGGATAAAGCACCCGCTTTACGGTATTGCCGGTTTTTTCGGGGCTTGAAACAATTGAAGCGAGAAAAGTGTTAAGCTTAAAGTAAAAGAAATAGTATGCCGCTAAAAACAAAAGCGAGCCTGCAACGGTTGCAAGACTTTTATTTTTAACTTTGCCGGCTATAAGAGAAACACCAAAACCTATCAGGCAGGAAAATACTAAAACAATAACGCCCGTAAGCAAAATAATGAGTATCGGGAAAATAATATTAAGTATTCCCGCGGGGGTGTGTACCCAATAAACAATAACCGCCGGAACAAGAACAATGCACTCGTAAAGAAGTCCCAACGCATATATCCCGAAAAGTCTTACAAGCAAAAGCTTTGAAGGAGAAACCGGCATAGATAACAGAAAGTCGTTATCCTTTGCGTTGTAAAGAACCATATAGGTATTAAAAGCATCACACAGTATGCCGATAACAACCGACAAAAGACTGAATATAGAAAAATACAGCCATATATAATTCGGTATAAATGCCTGTGCGAGCATATCAGCCATTCCGTAAAACACAAAACCTAAACAAAAAAACACAAAGACAAACAAAATAACCATTGCAATTATTCCGAATGCGGAACGTTTTTTACCGGTTTTGCGGTTTTGATAATAATTTACATTAAGCTCTAAAAACTGTTTTTTAAGTAGTGCTTTAAGCATTGCGATTATTCCTCCAATTCAAGAAATACCGCTTCAAGTGAATCGTCACCCTTAACATCTTCCATTGTTCCCGATTTAACAAGTCTGCCGTCCTTGATAATTGCTATTTTATCGCAAAGCTTTTCGGCGACCTCCAAAACATGGGTCGAAAAGAAAATGGCGCCGCCGCTGTTACATATATCACGCATAATATCTTTTAAAATATATGCGGCTTTCGGGTCAAGACCGACAAACGGCTCATCCATAATAACAAGCTTAGGCTCGTGAATAAGCGCCGAAATTACCGCAAGCTTTTGCTTCATACCGTGCGAATAGGAAGAAATAGGCTGCGCGAGATTTTCTTTGATTTCAAAAAGGACGGCATATTTATCAATTCTTTGTTTACGCGCATCGGCGGGAACGGCAAATATATCCGCCACAAAATTAAGAAAGGTTATTCCCGTCATAAAGTCGTACAAATCAGGGTTATCGGGAATATAAGCTATCTTTTTCTTACATTCTATCGGTTTTTCTTTTATGGAAACACCGTCAACATATATCTCGCCGCTGTCAAAACTCAAAATGCCGACAGTACTTTTAAGTGTGGTTGTTTTTCCGGCGCCGTTATGACCCATAAAACCGTATATTTCACCCGGTAAAATCTGCAGTGAAAGATCATCAACCGCTTTATTATCACCGTAGCTTTTTGTAAGGTGTTCAATTTTAAGCATATTATTCTCCCCTCCGGACAGTAATCTCAGAGTTTTCGGCATTTAAAACCACCGATTTAACATAACCGTCTTTAATAATCATATCAACGATTTTTTCTTCAACATCGCGCCTTATAATATTCCTGATTTCTCTCGCACCCGTTTTTGTGCCTGCGCATTTTTTTGCGATAAGCTCACAAACCGAGAAATCAAAGAAAAGCTCGGTTGCTTTTTCTTTAAGTCCCGATTTAAGCTCATTTAAAAGCAACTCGGCAATTTTTGCAAGTGAATCATCGGATAACGGATTAAACACAACAACCTCATCAACCCGCGATAAAAACTCAGGACGCAAAAACTCGGATAATGCCTTGAGTGCCTTTTCGTGCGAAGCTTCAACAATCGTTTTACCGAATCCCAAAAGATTATCGGATTTATCACTTCCGGCATTAGAGGTCATAACTATAACCGTATTTTCAAAGTTAACCGTTCTGCCTTGAGCGTCGGTAACCCTGCCGTCATCAAGAATCTGAAGCAGAATATTAAGCACATCGGGATGCGCTTTTTCGATTTCGTCAAACAGTATAACGCTGTAAGGCTTTCTCCTGACCTTTTCGGTAAGCTGACCTGCTTCGTCAAACCCCACATATCCGGGAGGCGCACCGATAAGACGTGATACCGAGTGCTTTTCCATAAACTCGGACATATCAAGCCTTATAAGTGTTTCGGGTGTGTTGAAAAGCTGTTCGGAAAGCACCTTCACAAGCTGTGTTTTACCTACACCGGTTGGTCCTACGAAAATAAATGAAGCCGGACGGTGTTCGGCGCTGATATTAACCCTTGAACGTTTAACCGCATTTGCCACAAGCTTTGTTGCATTTTCTTGACCTATGATTTTTTGGTTAAGATGTTTTTCAAGGTCTACAAGCTTTTCAAAATCGCTTTCCTCGGCTTTTTCGGCCGGTATACCCGTCCAAAGCTCAATAACCTTTGCAAGCTGTTTCATCGTAACCTTGTTTTCCGATGCTGGAAGATAAAGTTCATTTGCGCGCGCTTTAAACTTTTCTATATCGGATTTAAGAAGTGCTATGCGCTCATAATCGGGATTTTCCATATTACTTTCAAGCTCAGAAAGTTCCTGCTTTGCATCGCTCATCTTTTTGTTTACGGTGTAAAGCTCATCAATAGCAGTGTTTTCAAGGCTTGTACAAGCACAGGCTTCATCAAGAAGGTCTATGGCTTTATCGGGCAAAAATCTGTCGGTCACATATCTTTCCGAAAGCAAAACCGCTTTCCTTACAATATCGTCCGGAATAACAACGTTGTGGTATCCCTCGTAATACTTCTTAACGCCCATTAAAACATCAATGGTATCGGATATTGAAGGCTCCTCAACGGTTATGGGCTGAAATCTTCTTTCAAGTGCGGCGTCCTTTTCGATATACTTACGGTATTCTTTAAAGGTTGTGGCGCCAATAACCTGAATTTCACCCCTCGAAAGCGCGGGCTTCATAATATTTGCGGCATTCATAGAGCCCTCGGTACTGTCCCCCGCACCCACAAGATTATGAATTTCGTCAATAAACAGGATAATATTTCCTGCATCCTTAATTTCATCTATAAGCCCCTTTACGCGCGCCTCATACTGTCCGCGAAACTGAGTGCCTGCCACAAGGCCGGTAAGGTCAAGAAGCAGTATTTCCTTATCGGCAAGGCGCGCAGGAACATTTCCTGAAGCTATGCGCAAGGCAAGTCCTTCTGCTATTGCGGTTTTGCCGACACCGGGTTCGCCGATAAGACAGGGGTTATTTTTAACACGCCTTGAAAGTATCTGAACGGTGCGGTATAACTCCTTATCTCTGCCGATAATATTATCAAGCTTACCCTGTCTTGCACGGTCGGTAAGATTAGTGCAAAACTGCTCGGTAAATCTGTGCTTTTTCTTCTTTTGCTTTTCGCCTTTTTCGGTTTTTACCTCACTGCCCTGCTCCTCGGATTTACTCTGACCGCCGAAAAGATTTTTAATGAATGGAATTGCAGGTGCAGTACCCAAGTCAAAGGTACCGTCATTAAGCGCTTCGTCATCAACATCTCCCATAAGGTCAATAAACTGATTACTGAGCTGTTCGATATCCTCATCGGTAACGTTCATACTTTTGAGCATATCGTCAACCGGTTTGATACCGAGGTCTTTTGCGCAGGAAAGACAAAGTCCCTCCGGTTCGCCCGTGGGGTCGGCAGGATTTGATATAAAAACCACAGCGGGTCTTTTTTTACATTTGGAACATAGCTTCATACTGAGTAATTCTCCCTGAGATTATCTTAAAACAGATATATATTTTGCAAGAAATTTAATAACAACCGATTTATTAACCGAATCCTTTGTAAAGAAAAGGAAATCAGCACCGGTTAAATCAACGATTATTTTAATTGCCATACAGAACAGCGCACCGATTATTATGCCCTTACCTACTCCCAGCAATCCGCCGAGTGTTCGGTTGAATGTTCCGAGAACACTGAAAGAAAATACCTTATTGAGCGCCTTGGCAAGCAATTTTACAAGGATAAGCAAGATTATGCACAAAACTACCGTATATCCCATTTTAAGCAGCTTAACGGCGGTAGGCTTAACATAGTTATCAGAATAATTCTTTGCGGCTTCCTCGGAGTTTGAATTAACCTTTTGTGATATTTTGTCAGAAACCTTATCCTTGGTTATACCGATATTTTCGGCATAAGAGGTCACAAAATCGGGTAGTTTATCCCACACCGAGTCAACCGTCTTTTCGGTCTTTTCCTCTGCCTGCTCTTCATAGGTTGCGATTACAGACGGCTCTATGAATTTATCATAGGTAAAGTTTGCAAGAGGTAACGACAGATATACAGCAAGAATAAATGCCGCAAAAAATCCTAAAAACTCAATAGCTGTTCTCACAAATCCGCGTTTTGCGGAAAGGCAAGCACACAGAATAAGTATGAGTAAAAATATAATGTCGATTATGTAACTCATTTTTCCACCTCATTATCAATTTCAAATTTTTCAATGCCGTTATCGGATATAATTCCCACAGTTCTTGAGCCCAACACCGAGATACGTTCACAACCGAAGCTGCATATACCGGTTTTGAGAAGCTTGCCTGTTTTGTCAAACAGATAAGCATTTGTTTCGCTGATGCAATAAATATGATTGCCTCTGATTTGAATATCACTTATTGCCCCGCTAAACTTAAATTCACCTAATTTTTGTCCCTTATCGGAAAGAACAACAATAAGATTGTCGGTAGTATTTGAGGTGCGGTTAAAGACCTGCAAAATACGATTGGAGCTTTGCCTGAAAAATGCCGGCGTGTAGTCATTGCTTACATCGGTTGTTTTATAATTTGACCAATCGGTAAAGCTGTAACCAACGCTTGTAACAAGTGAAAAACCGGATTTGTTTGAACGAAGCATCAGCGGTGCCGCCGTATCAAGGTCCTTGCTGTATACAGAATTTGTTTTATCGGTTTCAAATACATACAGCTTTGATGATATCTGTGCGTTAACGGCATTAACGGTAGTAAACGCTATTTTTTTGCCGTTTTTTGAAAGTGCAATATTATTTATATAATCCTTAGCGCAGTTCCATTCATAAATCTTTTTATCTTTTCTGCTGAAAACGGTAACTGAGGACGTGTAGCTGTCCGACTTGGCAGCAACAGCATAGGTGCCGTTACGCGCAAGTGTTGCGGTAAGTATCGAATGCTCACTCGAATACGGATTGGTAACACCGCTCAGATTTGCAACAATCAGAGAGTTGCCGCCTTGGTCAAACACAAGCGCTCTTGATTCGTTTGCTACCATCATCGGATTTGAAAAACCGTGCGGTATGGAAATTATTTCCTTACCGGAGGCGGAATATGCCTTAAGACTTGAATCGGTAAGCAAATAATAATGATTACCGAATGAACAACAGTCAATTACCTGTCCGCCTACCGATTCTAACGGATAGCCACCGGAGCCTATGGTGTTAAAGAAATTGGACATACTCTCACTGAGGCTTACCGGCGAAAGTATTGCAAGAACAAATATTGCAACCGCAAGCACAGCTGCAACAAAAAATACAATTTTTGTTTTTCGTTTAAATCTGCTTTGCTGTAATTTCTTTTTCTTAACCGTGTTATCGCTTTTAAGTACATGAAGCTCTGCTTTTTTGCTCTTTTTTGCGGCGGCGGGTTTCACCGTGACGTGCTTGGACGGAGTTTTGCCCTCAAGCGACCTTCTGTGTACCTTTTTCTTTTTATATTCAGGCATAGTTCACCATCCTAATAATAAACCTTCTCAAGAAAAAGTCCCTGCGGAGGTAATGTTTTACCGGCAAAACTGCGGTCTTTTGTTTCAAAAACCCTAATTGCCGTATCATCGGGCAAAACACCGTCAGACACATCAACAGCCGTACCCGCAATAATTCTTACCATATTGTATAAAAATCCGTTGGCAGTGATTGTGAGATAATATCGGTCGCCATCTTTAACAAATTCACATTCGGTTACCGTTCTTACGGTATCATCAACACTTCTGCCCGATGCAGAAAACCCGAAAAAATCATGAGTGCCCACAACCGTTTTGCAAAACCTGTTGATTTTGTCAACATCTGGAGTATTCACAAGCTTTAAGCTGTAGCGCGATAAAAACGGGTCGGGCGCACCGGTATAAAAATAATAGCGGTAGGTTTTGCCCTTACAGTCATATCTTGCGTGAAAGCTATCGGGTACCTCACGGTATTCCTTAACCGAAATATCGTGCGGAAGTAACGAATTAAGACCCAGCATAAAGGCACTTTCCGGTATGCTTTCATCACAGCGAAAATTAAGGCAGAACATTCTTGCGTGAACACCGGCATCGGTCCTGCTGCAACCGATAATATCGGTATTAACTCCCAGAAGCTTATAAAGTGCATCCTGAAAGGTCTGCTGAACCGTAACGGCGTTAGGCTGTACCTGCCAGCCGTGATAATCAGTACCGTCATAAGAAATTGTAAGAAATACTTTTTTCATATTAACCAGATCTTTACAGTAGAATATTAACAACAATAACCGAGCCGAAAAAGACACAGCAAATAAGACAAGCAGCACCATCGGAGAACTTTAATGTCATTTTCCTAAGGCGTTTTCTGCCCTTGCCACCGTTATAACAACGGCATTCCATTGCCTCGGCAAGCTCATAAGCACGCCTTACAGAAGAAATAAGCAGAGGAATGATTATCGGTATCAGGGCTTTAATGCGTGTCATTATACTGCCGTTTTCAAGGTCGGCACCGCGTGCTTTTTGCGCATTCATTATTTTTTCGGTTTCTTCCACAAGGGTGGGTATAAAACGAAGCGCAATAGTCATCATAAGTGCTATAACATGCACACCGTTCTGCAGTCCGATAAGCTTCAGCGGTGACAAAAGCCTTTCAATGGCATCGGTGAGATCATTTGGCGTGGTAGTATAGGTAAGCGAGGAGCTTATTAGAATAAGCAGAACAATTCTTGCGGTCATAAAAACCGAGCGATAAACTCCGCCCTCAGTCACCGAAAGCTTCCAAAAGCTTAAAAGCGCCTTACTGCCGTCCGAATAAAATAGGTTGAGCACAGCGGTAAAAATGATTATCGGCAGTATGGCCTTAAGATTTTTAAGATACATTTTAAACGGTATCTTTGAAAGGAAAATAAGCATAACCGTAAATACTGCCAACACGGTAAGCGAAAAAATATTTGAACAAACAAAGATAAAAACTATCGATGCTATAAGCAACAAAAGCTTTACTCTGGGGTCAAGGCGGTGTATTACCGAATTGCTTTCAAAATACTGACCGAATGTGATATCCTTAAGCATCACCGTCACCTGCCTTATATAAGCCGGCAAGATATTCTCTTGCCTCTTGGACGGTATAAATATCCGCTCGTATTTTGGGATTTTTTTCTTGCAGTTTTAAAAACACACGGGTAATCATCGGCACATTAAGGCCTGCAGAGAAAAGCGCCTCTGTATTAGAAAAAACCTTTCGGGTTTCGTCAAACATAATAACTTCTCCGTTGTTCATAACAAGCAAACGGTCAGAAAGAAGCGCCATATCCTCCATATTGTGAGAAATAATGATTATGGTGGCATTATAGGTATCACGATACGAGGTTATCATTTTAACAACATCTGCCCTGCCTTTAGGGTCAAGCCCCGCAACCGGCTCGTCAAGAACAAGCACCGCCGGACGCATTGCCATAACACCCGCTATTGCCACTCGCCGCTTTTCACCGCCCGAAAGGTCAAAAGGCGATTTATCAAAATACTCTTTTTCTATACCAAGCAGCTCACATATTTCGAGAACTCTGTTTTTGAGCTCATCGCCCGTAATACCCATATTTTTAGGTCCGAATGATATATCCTCAAAAACCGTTTCCTCAAAAAGCTGATATTCGGGATACTGAAAAACAAGACCGATATTAAACCTAATATCACGTATGTTTTTTGGATTTTCCCAAATATCTTTACCCTTATAATAAACCGCGCCCTCGGTTGCCTTAAGTAAACCGTTGAGGTGCTGAACAAGGGTTGATTTGCCCGAACCCGTATGGCCGATAATACCGATTATTTCTCCACTGTTAACCGAAAAGGTTACATTTTTCACAGCATCGCTGATAAAGGGTGTATTTCCGCCGTAGGTGTGGGTCAGATTTTTAACACTTAAAATCTCCGACAATTATATTTCCTCCAAATGAAGCGCCTTATATATTTCATCGGCTGCTTCTTCAACAGAAATCAGATTTGTATTTATATCGGCACCGTCAAGCTTCAGCAGGTGCAATATATCGGTAGTCTGCGGAACATCAAGATCAACCGATTTTAACATGGCAACATTACTGAAAATATCTTTTGGCGCGCCGTCCGAAACGATTTTGCCGTCATTCATAACCACAACTCTGTCGGCGTTCTGTGCTTCCTCCATAAAATGGGTTATGAGAATTACAGTTATATTATCCTCTTTGTTAAGCCTTTCAACAGTGCTGATTATCTCGACCCTGCCCTTAGGGTCAAGCATCGCAGTGGGCTCGTCAAGAACTATACACTCGGGTTTCATAGCTATTATACCCGCAATGGCTATCCTCTGTTTTTGTCCGCCCGAAAGTCTGTGAGGTGTTGATTTTGCGAACTCGTACATACCTACCGATTTAAGTGCATCGTCAACGCGTTCCCTGATTATATCAGGCTCAAGTCCCAAATTTTCGGGACCGAAAGCAACATCTTCCTCAACTATCGAAGCAACAAGCTGATTGTCGGGGTTTTGAAACACCATGCCGACCTTTTGTTTAATCTCGATTTCACGGTCATCATCCTTGGTGTTTACACCGTCAACAAAAACATCACCCTCATCGGGCTTGTAAAGACCGTTCAAAAGCTTGGCAAGGGTCGATTTGCCTGAGCCGTTTTTACCGAGCACAACCGTAAAACTGCCGCGTTCAAAAGAGATACTGAAATCCTTAATAACGGTTTTCTTTACCTCACTGTTACTGTATTCAAATGTGACGTTTTTAACTTCAATAATGTTGTCCATATCAAGCCGTCCAAATAGTTGTGTTTCCGCACGGAAGCACTATATCCTTAGATGTTACGCGAAGACCGATTTCATCGGTAAACACATTACCCTTACCAAGGGGCGCTACATACTGTCTTACCATAAAATTGAGAATAGTGGGCGAAAGTCCACCGGTATATGAGTTAAGAAAGAAAAAGAGCGGATTATCACTCATAAGCTTTCCGGTTTCGGTAAGCAATTCACCTAATTGCTGTTCAAGTTTCCATACCTCGCCGTTTGGTCCCCTGCCGTAAGACGGAGGATCCATAATAATAGCATCGTATTTGTTACCTCTGCGAATTTCACGTTTTACGAATTTAAGGCAATCGTCAACAAGCCACCTTACGGGGCGGTCATCAAGTCCCGAAGCCACGGCATTTTCCTTTGCCCAGACAACCATACCCTTAGAGGCATCAACGTGAGTGACCTTTGCCCCTGCTTTAAGGCAGGCAAGGGTTGCGGCACCGGTATACGAAAACAGGTTAAGCACGTTAATTTCTCTTTTTGACTCGTTTATCAGCTTCATCGCAAGCGACCAGTTTACCGCCTGCTCGGGAAAAAGTCCCGTATGCTTAAATCCCATAGGCTTTAAGCGGAAAGTAAGTCCCTCATAGCCTACCGACCAAACATCAGGCACCTTTTTGAGCTTTTCCCAATATCCACCGCCCTGATTTGAACGATGATAAACCGCCGCAGCATCGTTCCATCTCGGATCGCTTTTTCCTATCGACCAGATGACCTGAGGGTCAGGACGTATCAGAATTACATTACCCCACCGCTCAAGCCTTTCGCCGTTATCGGCATCGATCAGCTCAAAATCGTCAAATCCCAATACTTCTCTCATTGGTTCTTCCTTTCGGTTAATTTATAAAAGCGATTGCTGAGCATCGGGTGATTTTATGCCGAGATGCTCATAAGCAAGATTTGTTACACATCTGCCGCGCGGAGTTCTTGTGAGAAATCCGATCTGCATAAGATACGGCTCGTAAACATCCTCAATGGTAACCGACTCCTCGCCGAGTGCCGCCGAAAGTGTTTCAAGACCCACAGGACCGCCCGAATAGTTGTAAATAATGGTTTGGAGCATTCGGCGGTCAAAATCATCAAGACCGAGCTCATCGATTTCAAACATCGAAAGCGCGTCACGGGCTACCGCCACAGTGATAACACCGTCATATTTTACCTGTGCAATATCTCTTACGCGCTTAAGCAAGCGGTTTGCAATACGCGGTGTGCCTCTTGAACGCGAAGCGATTTCGAGAGCGCCGTCATTATCAATATCTATTCCGAGAATACCCGCGGAACGCTTTATTATCAAGGCAAGCTGTTCGGGAGTATAAAGTTCAAGTCTAAGCAACACACCGAAACGGTCACGCAGCGGCGCAGTAAGCTGACCTGAGCGCGTGGTAGCGCCCACAAGTGTGAAATGCGGAACATCAAGCCTTATTGACCGCGCAGAAGGACCTTTGCCCAAAATTATATCAAGCGAAAAATCCTCCATTGCGGGATAAAGTATTTCCTCAACATTGCGCGGCAAACGATGTATCTCATCAATAAAAAGCACATCGCCCTCGTTAAGAGAGGTAAGGATGGCAACAAGGTCACCCTGCTTTTCAATGGCAGGTCCCGAGGTTACGCGCAGATTCACACCCATCTCGTGTGCTATAATTCCCGAGAGCGTGGTTTTACCGAGTCCCGGAGGGCCATATAAAAGGCAATGGTCAAGGCTTTCTTTCCTGAGCTTTGCTGCTTTAATATAAATGCTGAGATTTTCCTTTACCTTATCCTGACCGATATACTCGTTAAGTGTTTTGGGGCGTAAACTTAATTCCGTTTCATCCTCTGTGTAGTTATATTCGGGAGATACTATTCGGTTTTCAAAATCCATATCTTCTTCAATCATTTTTTATATCCCCCTTGAAAGTGATTTAAGCGCAAGCTTTATCAAATCGTTGACAGGAAGACTGCCGTCAAGCTTACCAACGGCAAGCGATGCCTCACTCTGAGAGTATCCGAGAGAACAAAGCGCCTCGATTGCTTCTTTGGAAGTTGTATTTGCAGTCGCATTTCCTATGGCTTTAATATTTTCCAAATTTTCACTTGTTGATATTCCGCCTATCTTATCCTTAAGTTCGAGGACTATTCTTTGGGCAAGCTTAAGTCCCACACCCGAAGCCGCGGTAAGTGCTTTGGCATCGCCGCTTGCGACATAAAGACTGAGCTTATCCGCCGAAAACTCCGAAAGAAGCGCAAGTCCTATCTTGGGGCCCACTCCGCTTACCGAAGTAATCAGCTTAAAAGCTTCAAGCTCTTCAACCGATAAAAATCCGTATAAATCAAGCGCGTCTTCCTTAACCGAAAGATAAGTGTGCAAGAATGCTTCTTCACCGATGTTGCCGATATTATAAAAAGCATTTTTTGTGATATAACATTTAAAGCCCACACCGGAACACTCAATAACGGCAAAATTGATATCCTTAAAAATGATTTTTCCTTTTAGTGAAGCTATCATTATCTTATCTCCTTTGAAAGTTTACCGAATGTGCTTCCCGCATTGTGACCGTGACATATTGCAAGTGCCAAGGCATCTGCGGTATCGTCCGGTTTAGGTATTTTTTCGAGATTTAAAAAGCTTTTCACCATTTCCATAACCTGACGCTTCTCCGCCTTGCCGTAACCCGTAATTGAGGACTTAACCTGCAAAGGTGTGTACTCATAAACCTTAACGCTCTTATTTTCAGCCGCGAGAAGAATTACTCCCCTTGCCTGCGCAACGTCAATGGCGGTGGTGGTGTTGGTATTGAAATACAGTTTTTCAACCGAAAGACTGTCGGGCTTGTACCTTTCTATAACGGTTAACATATCATCATATATTGATTTCAGCCGTTCACAAAAAGGTGTGCCGGCATTTGTTGTTATCGCACCGTATCCCACGGTGCTGAACCTATAACCGTCATAATCAACGATACCGTATCCCACTATGGCATAACCGGGGTCAATACCCAAAATCCTCACAAAATCAATCCCTTAAAGCACTCACAACGCGCGCGTGCGAGCAAATAAGCAATATTTTATATATTATATCATAAAGGGAAAAATCAGGCAACACTTTTTTGCCGTTATTTTAATAAAAAAACGGCGGATTTAACCGTAATGGTTATATCCGCCGGAAAATTAAAATATTTTATTGATATTCACCGTTCTTAATCTTTTCGGCTATTGCATCAACAACAGCTTGTTTGTCTTCCTTGTAGGTTACACCGTACCACTTATCCTCTGCCACAAGCACCTTAACCTCTTTTTCGTTGTTTGCAATTAAATTGGAAACAACGGCGGGAAGATAGAACTCAGCTTTCGGCACATTGATTTTTTCGTCAAGAAACGATTTAAGGTCACGGTCGATATAACCGAAAACATCAGGTGTAAAGCCCCACATATTCATAGAAACAACTGTATCTCTCGGAAGCTCCACCCAATTTTCATCATCCTCAGTATACTTGCAGTCGATAATTTTTGTTCTTTCCGTAACACTTTTAAGCTTACCGTTTTGAACGTTGCAAATTCCCCGCGAAACAGAGCCGTTTTCGGTAAGTGTATTGCAAAGGCGGAAGCCGACCATACAGTAGTCGCCGTTGCGTTCTTTGAGATAGTCATATACCTTGGAAAGCGCGCTTTTACCGTAATAATCATCTGCGTTGATAACAACAAAAGGAGTGTTAACAACATCGCGGCAACACCAAACCGCATGTGCCGTTCCCCACGGCTTTGTTCGGTTTTCAGGGCATTCGTATCCTTCAGGAAGCATATTTGTTTCCTGAAAAACATACTCAACATCTATAAGCTTTTCAATACGCTTGCCCACAATTTCTTTAAAATCTTTTTCGATTTGATGTTTGATAATAAAAACAACCTTATTAAAACCGGCTTTTTTGGCATCATAAACCGAAAAATCAAGTATAGCCTCACCGTTAGGACCAATCGGTTCTATCTGTTTAAGCCCGCCGAAGCGACTGCCCATACCTGCCGCCATAATCACCAAAGTTGCATCAAAGTTCATATCATTTATCCTCCGTTTGATGTTTTGAAGCGGATGCCTTCACGTTCTTATTTGCTGCTTCGCTGAAGCCCTCGGTGCTTTCTTTCATAAACAGTACTTTTATCGTTAAAATAAGCAGCTTTATATCCTGAAGCAGAGTATAATTTTCGATGTAAATAAGGTCCATATTAAGCTTATCCTCGGGTGAGGTGTTGTACTTACCGTAAAGCTGTGCATAGCCGGTAAGCCCTGCCTTTACCTTATGGCGAAGCTCAAATTCAGGATAGGCATTGGTATATTCGTAAACATTTTCAATTCTTTCGGGACGCGGTCCCACAACCGACATATCGCCCTTTAAAATATTAAAAAGCTGCGGAAGCTCATCTGCTCTGCAAGAGCGGATAAATCTGCCTACCTTTGTGATGCGGTCATCGTCATTCACGGCTTTCTTGGCGCCGTCCTTATCCGCATCCACTATCATAGAACGGAACTTTAATATATTGAATATTTTACCGTCCTTTGTAATGCGGTTTTGCTTAAACAATATCGGTCCGCCGTCATCAAGTTTTATGGCTATTGCACAGGCGAGCATAATAGGACTTGAAATAATTATTCCGAAAGCGGAAATAACTATATCCATAATTCGCTTAACTGCCGTTTGTTCCGGTGTCAGGCCGCGGTTTTTGCTCATCAAAACAGGTGTATCACTTATTTGAATACCGTAACAGTTATTGATTATAATATCGGTTATATCAGGCAGCAAATATGCTCTTTTTTGCTTTGTGTAGCAGTATGACATTATCTCTTTTTGCAGATTTTTATCAATGTCGCAAATCAAAACCGCCTCGGTTTTATCTATCTGTTTTTTGATTTGCTCCATATCGGTTTTTTCAGCATTTAGTCCGTATTCAATATGAAATCTGTCTGCAATGCGTGACATCTTGTTAATGAGCTCAAAGCCGGCTGAAGCATTGCCGAAAACGGCAACAACCTTTCTCGGAGGATGAGTTTTAAAGTATATAACATTTGCACTCATTGCGCAAAGCGCTACCGCCGCTATCTGATATACCACACCAAGCAACAAAGGCCCTACCGCCACGAGATTTCGGGCAATAAGGCTCAGTTCTATATACATTATCATATTTGTAAAAACAACCGCCAGCGAAAAGCTGTAAATTATCTCATGAATACGGAATACACCAATATTAAAAGCACCGTATAAAGAGGAAAATACGGAAAAAATCAAGATATAAGAAAATATAACAACATAGTTACCGCGGTTACTGAAAAGTGATTCAACATAATTAACATTCCACGTTTCGGTAAAACCCGTTGCGGCAACTATCACTATCATTATTTTCACAAAAAGCATTACACTTTTTCGAAGCTTAATCAACAGTTTCATAAAGTACCCTCGTTCACTTCATTCTCTGCATATATTAGTATATATGCTTTCGAGTTCTCTTGTCAAGTGAATTATTGCCAACGGTGAAATGATAAAAAGAATTTGCGGTACTTAAACTCATAAAAATCTTGACATTTTACTTTAATATGAATATAATGGTTTAACGTATGTAAGCATTTCACACATTTAATAATTTTAAAGGTGGTTTTTTAGTTGTCAAAAACAGTTAAAATTACAGATGACGGCTTAAAGAAATTACAAGAAGAGCTTGAAACTCTGAAAACAACCGGCCGTGCGGACATTGCGGAAAAAATCAAAACCGCGAGAGGTTACGGCGACTTATCCGAAAACAGCGAATATGACGAGGCAAAAAACGAGCAAGCCAAAATAGAAGCGAGAATAGTTGAAATCGAGGCAATGCTCAAAAATGTTGAAATCATAACCAATATAAAAGGCTCTGCGAAAACCGTTGTGGTCGGCGTTAAGGTTAAGGTTCACGATGAGGAATTTGACGAGGATGTCGAGTACCGAGTTGTAGGCTCCACCGAGGCTGACCCGAGACAGTATAAGATATCCGATGAGTCCCCCGTCGGCAAGGCGTTGCTCGGCAAAAAGGTTGGAGATACCGTTGTTGTTGAGGCACCCGCGGGTGAAATCAAGTATAAGATTCTTGCTATCTCAAAATAAATATTTAACGCGGGCAGGGTTTTAAACACTGCCCTGTTTCTTTTGAAAGGATGTTTAATATGAGTGATAACAACCCTTCCAACGCTCCCGTACAGGATTTAAGCGAAATATTGCAGGTAAGGCGCGATAAGCTTGCGGCACTTTGTGAAACAGGCAACGACCCGTTTGTTAAAACAAAGTTTGAGCTTAACTCCTCCTCTGCCGAAATCAAGGCTGATTTTGAAGGCTTTGAGGGTAAAAACGTTGCGATTGCCGGCAGAATTATCTCGCGCAGAATTATGGGTAAAGCAAGCTTTGTCGGACTTCGTGACGGTGACGGTGATATTCAGCTCTATGTCCGCCGTGACGATGTGGGCGAGGAAGATTATGCCGCCTTTAAAAAATGGGATATCGGCGATATAATCGGTGTTTCGGGATTTGTTTTCAAAACACAAACCGGTGAAATATCGGTGCACGCAACAGGTATTGAGTTGCTTGCAAAGTCGCTTCTTCCCCTCCCCGAAAAGTTCCACGGTCTTAAGGATACCGATACACGTTACCGTCAGCGCTATGTTGACCTTATAGTTAATCCTGAGGTGCGCGATACATTTGTGAAGCGCTCTCAGATACTCCGTGAGATACGCGCATATCTTGACGGTAAGGGCTTTTTGGAGGTTGATACACCCATTCTTGTTCCCCTTGAAATCGGTGCCTCTGCAAGACCTTTTAAGACACATCACAACACACTCGATATGGATATGTATTTGCGTATCGAAACCGAGCTTTATTTAAAGCGCCTTATTGTAGGCGGTATGAATAAGGTATACGAGGTGGGCAGAATATTCCGTAACGAGGGTATGGATACAAAGCACAACCCCGAGTTTACATCTATTGAGCTTTATCAGGCGTATACCGATTTTCACGGTATGATGGACCTTGTTGAGGAGCTTAACACGATGCTTGCCGAAAAGATATGCGGCAGCAAGGTCATCACCTATCAGGGTACCGAAATTGATATGGGCCATTGGGAGCGCCTTACAATGGTAGAAGCTGTAAAGAAATATTCGGGTTGCGATTATAACGACTGGGCTACCGATGAGGATGCGAGAAGCTGCGCAAAATCAAAAGGTGTTGAAGTCCCCGAAAATGCAACAAAAGGCACCGTTCTTGCGGAGTTATTTGATGTGTTTGTTGAGAAAAATCTTATTCAGCCTACATTTATTTACGATTATCCGGTTGAAAACAGTCCTCTTGCAAAGAGAAAACCCGATGATCCCGCATTTACCGAGCGTTTTGAGTATTTTATAAACGCAACCGAGTTCGGCAACGCTTTTTCGGAGCTTAACGACCCCATCGACCAAAAGCAGAGATTTGAAAAACAGGTGGCGTTGAAGCTCGCGCAGGAGCCCGACTGCAGAGCTGAGGTAGACTACGATTATGTAACCGCGCTTGAATATGGTATGCCCCCCACAGGCGGTCTCGGATTCGGTATTGACCGACTTGTTATGCTGCTTACCGATAGTCCCTCAATCCGCGATGTACTCCTTTTCCCAACAATGAAACCTCTTGACTGAAAAACGGCTTAAAATAGGCATTTCCAGGGCTTTTAAACCTCTGAAAATACACCGTATACACCAAATATACACCAATGTGTGTTAATATTTGTTAAAAAAGAATCAAGTGATACTAAAATGAGCACTGTGTTAAAAACACGGTGCTCAAATTATATCCGGGTGAATATCGATATTGTTCAATTGTGCTTATCTGATTTCCGCTGTACTTTTTTTAAAAATCTCAAAATCAGAAGTTAATAAGTTGATACTTTTATGTGGGTAGTGATGGCGGATTTTTGCAGTTCATTTTATATAAAAAAAGTCAATTTATATCATCGTTTTTATGAACTTTTCGGCATTGGCTGATTTCCCCGAAAATACTGATGAAAAAATTGCGATTTTGCATCAAAAAAACAAGAAAATTGTTGACATATTCTACTAATATGTGGTAATATATACAAATCTTAAAGTTTTGTATAACTCTTTAAGTGAATTTCAGCGAATATGTATGAGGTGCAATTTATGAAAAAAAGGATTTTATTAATCGCTACGGTTGTGTTCTTAATTGTATCGGTGTTGCCGATAGCAATTTTTGCAAATGCGGAAGATGCTCCCACCGAAGCAGAGCTCAAAGCCGTAAGCAGCCTTGAAAACGGCGATTCTGTCGTGATTGTTGATGCCAATTCAAGCGTTGCGGTTTCCACTGCTGTCGGTCCGAGCAACAAGCCGCATCTTAGTGCTGTTGCCGTAACCTTTTCAGAGAAAAAGGATAAGGTTCAGTGGGAAACTACTGCAGCTCCAGTAGTCTTTACCGTTAAAAAGGATACTAACGGCAATGTCGCTTTTATGAGTGATGGCTATTATCTTGCCGCTAAAAACACAAGTAATGATTATCTCAAAATTGCAGATTGTGATAATGAAAACGACTTTCCGATAAATTATTGGGGTCTTGCAGCGGCTACCGATAAAAACGGCAATTCAGCTGCTACACTTCAGCCGGTTGGCAAAAAGGGCGCAGTTGACACCTCCTACTGTATCAAGTATGATTCCTCAAACGTGTATTTTTATTTAACCGGAGGTTCATCAGCACCTCTTACCTTCTACACTGTTGACATTCATGTTTGCGCAGATGAAGATAACGACCATTATTGTGATGATGAAGACTGCGGCAAAAAGCTTTCCGAGTGCATAGATTCCGATGAAGATCATTACTGCGATTACTCCGGCTGTGCAATAAAGCTTTCAAGCTGTGAGGATTTAGATGAAGATCACTATTGCGATTGCTCCGGCTGCGCAAAGAAGCTTTCAAGCTGTGAGGATTTAGATGAAGATCACTATTGTGATTGCTCCGGCTGTGCAATAAAGCTTTCAAGCTGTGAGGATTTAGATGAAGATCACTATTGTGATTGCTCCGGCTGCGCAAAGAAGCTTTCAAGCTGTGAGGATTTAGATGAAGATCACTATTG
>JAZUGP010000058.1:0-5261 GCA_045641225.1 Acutalibacteraceae bacterium | reverse complement strand
AATCTTCACACCCTAAAAATGCTATAAAATTTTTTACATAGTTTTATATGATTTTTACTTTTTGCATTGACTGCGCATTTAATTCGATATATAATATTAAAACCGAGCCAAAAGACAAAGGGGTATGCTTATGAAAAATCCAATACAGTATAATCTCAAAGAAACCGTTATTAATTCTATGGGTTACTCTGCAAAACTTATTGAAAATTCTTGGGGTGTTGATAAGCCTAATTTGTTTTGCTTCCCGCCCCATTGGCACGATTGTTATGAAGTATTATTGGTCGTGTCCGGTTCGCTTATTATAAGGAGTAATGATATTTCACTTGAACTGTTTGAAAATCAAATTGCTGTTTTTTCTCCACAGGATATTCATTCCGGCACAACAGGAAAAAACGGATGTGTTTACAAATGTTTGCAGTTTGAAATAAATGATTTGCTCGGTAATTCAACCGAAGAAAAAACATTAAAAAGCAACTTGAAAAATAATACTTATAAGGTAAAACACTATATCAAGGACAAGCGTGTCGTTGATTTATTTAATAAAACAGCCGATTCTTGTATAACAAAATGTATTTCCCAACCGTTTATCGTCAAGGGTAATTTGTGTATCCTGTTTTCTTATTTCCTTGAACATTTTTTAACCAAACAACAAGCCGCCACAAAAATTGACACTAAATTTAACGATGTAATTGTTTATATAAATGATAATTTAATATCCGAAATCAGTTCAAAAACAATCAGCAAAAAATTCTCATATAACGAAAGTTATTTATGCCGCAAATTCAAAGAAAAGACCGGGCTTTCTATTACTGACTATATAAATATTTGCCGTATAGAATACTCACAAAAGTTGATTTATGAGACTTCCCTTTCCTTTTCTGAAATTGCTGAAAATTGCGGTTTTTGCAATGTTGCATACTTTTCGTCACTTTTTAAGCGGTATACGGGAATGACTCCAACGGCATGGAAAAAAACTTTTGGAAGCATAAAGTAGTAAAAAATGTTATCATTACATTTAATATTAAAAGCAGAGATTATTTGTCATTATTCAAAAATCAATGTCAAATTATCTCTGCTGATTTTATTTTATAAGAAACATTTTAATTTATCAGCAATAAATTTTGCCATTGTTTCATATCCTGTTTTTCCAAAGTGTAAACCGTCATTCGGTTGCATTATATCTTCGGTTTCCGCACAAAAATCTTTACAGGTTGCAAGGTCTATCAGATTTGTGTTTGTTCTTTTACAATAATTCCTGACAAATGCAACCGCATTATCCACATTTTCTTTATATCCGTAATTCACCTTTTTCGGATCGTTTGTACAATGAGGTGGCGTGATTAAAAACACCGTTGCCTTTGATGCATCGTTTCTTATTTTTTGTACCAAAATCTCGTAATCTTTATTGCATTCGGTATCGTCAACCGGCGATAGTCCGCCGTTTGTACCGAGCATAACAAGAATAATATCAGCATCAGAAATATCCGGCTTTTTCTCGTTATACAAATCAAGGCATTGGCTTGATGTTATTCCGCACACTCCGTAATTCTCGACTTCGCAATTTAATATTTTTGACAGAAAAAACGGGTAATTTTCGGACTGAACATTCGATACGCCGTGTTTATCGGTGCCGTAATCGCCTTCCGTTAAACTGTCTCCAAAGCAAACTATTTTCATAAAATCACCTTTTCAGTATCTTTTATAGATATTCTTTAATATATATAGGGCCCATTGACAAAATGGCACGATTCCCCTCGTCGGTAATATTGCAATAAAAATCATTTCCGTAACCGTACCATATTTCATAGTCGGATAATTCTTCAAATGGAACTTCAAAACGCAAAACGACCTCATTTTGTTCAAGCGAAATATGGCACAAATGTTTAACGGTAGGACGGCTTTCGCCTTTTTTCCTCAAAGAAAATCCCGAAGGGACACCCTGTGCCCGAAGATTACCGACAACATTATCATATACCAAATGAATTTCAGAAAAACATTCAGGAACAATAGAAAACCGATTAACATAAACACGCTTCAAATCCGGTTCGGGATGTCCCTTTCCTGTCACAAGATAATGCATAGCACGGGCGCCACGAATTCCGTTGATTTTTTGCGAATCAGAGGACATATGAATACTGTCATCAAGTTCTGCATCATTCGTTGCAATCGTAGAGAGCAATTCAGTATTTTTCGGCATATTTCTTTGCATTTCACGGAATTTACTCCACACTACGCTTTCGTTTTCGTCGAGAGATATAACGCATTTGAATGATTGCATTTGCACCCACGGTATAACAGAAACATTAAGTTTGCGGCATAGGTCGTTTCTGATACTTTCAATTTTTGCAGGATAGCCTTCGGCATCGGCTTCGCCTTCCCCCTGCGCCCAAAATACACCTTTTATGTTATTTCCCGTTTCTTTGATTCTGCGGCATGCGGCAGAATAATAATTATCTTCCCCTGACGGCAACCACATATCGATTGGCGCACCGCCAACAGCAGTTGGGAGAAGTCCCTGAGGGACACCGGTCAAATCATACATTTCTTTGGCAAAATACAGTCCCGGTCCTACTGCCCGTTTTGGCTCTCGTGGATATAAATCATTCGGTTTTACATTCCGTTCTTTCAAACTTTTGAGATAATTTTCAAAAGCAACAATGTGGCTTGCATCAACGGAGGTGCCTTGAATGTGTAAAGCAGGCGTTGCTGATTTCCAATTATCCTCCAAATACAATGCTCTTAATTCCGGTGACGGTTGTGCAGTGTAAATACGGTCTTCCGAAGTCATATGTCCGACACCTTGCATATTTGATTGACCTGCAAGAAGCCACAAATCGCCGACATAAACATCGTTAAAAACCGTTTCATTTTCGTCGTCACCAAGTACAATTTTGTACGGTCCGCCAACAAAAATATCCGTAAGATTCCAACTGCCATCCGCATTTTGAGACAACTTTCCTATTGAAATACGAGGAGTTCCTTTGAAATCAGCCCACAAAGTAATATCACACATATTTATTTTATTTCTTTGTAAAACCGCACCGCTTTTTAGTCCTGTTATATCAGTCATTTTTATATCCTCCTTATTTCAATGTCATCTTCGGAAAAAATTGTACCGCATTGTTCGGCAATAATATAACTTCCTTTTTCAAAAGTGTTGTCTTTGAACACGAAGTTATCCGTATGGCACAAATGGGCAATTAACCCTTTCCCTTTGAAAGTACAGTTTTCTACGGTTATATTTCTATGATAATACGGTTCTTTTTCGGTAAACTCAACATCTTTTCTGAAATAAATTCTCGGTTCGTCACCCGTATGCTCAAAGACACAGTTACGAATCGTTAAATCATTTACCGGTCCTGATTCATACCAATAAGTCTTATCTCCCGAAAACAGCAAACTTAAATCCTTATTTGTAAACACACAATTTTCAACAACGGTATGATTACGGCTTTGAAGCCGTGTAGTTCCTCGCATATTGCCGAACTTACAATTCCGCATAATAACTTCCGGCTGGTCGGTTAAATTTTCAATTGTATCGTTTTCCTGTATATCAGATGTATCTCCGTCAACAATCAAAAAGCACTCTTTCTTTGAAAGATTCACATCAATAGAACGGATAACAAGTTCTGATACTTTTTCAAGTGTATTCCCCCGTTCAATTCTTATTTTGTCGCCCGCTGCAAACAATCTCAATACTGTTTCATAATTTGCCGATTTTGGGAAGGCAGTCAAACGGTTTTTGTCAACCGATTTTACAGCCAAATAGTTGTTGTGTGCATTAAGCACATCGTCAAGCATACCCTCCATATAACTGTTTTCAAGGACAATTTTGCCCGAGCAAAAGAACAAATGAATAGCATCAGCATTATTCGTAACTAAATGACCGTTACCGTCAAAGTTGCGGAAAATATCATAATGGTTGAAAGTTATATTTTTTGAATGAAGTCCTAAAACTCCCATTCCTGCACCGTGAATCAGTATAAAGTTTTCAATCGTTATATCTTCGCTGTCAAGTAAAACAATACTGCTTTTATCTCTGAATTCGTGAGTGATAAGCAATGCATTCTTGCCGTCATTTGTTTCCCAATCAGGAGGAAACTCACCGCTCACAATTTGATATCCGTTTTCTTCACGAATTTGAAGCGGTAAAATCGGTGCCGGCGGATTATCATAAGGAAAAATTTCCTTACCGAACAAACCAAGCATAAAATTGTACTGCTTTTTCCCTGTTTTATCTACCATCCAAAGCATACAATCATTTTGATTTAGATTTTTTACCCATGAATCAGATTTTGCATACAAATATCCGTCTTTGATTTCATAATCAAATCCGTCGCATATTTTCATCTTTATTTCCTTTTTTGAGACTTCAATAACATCGGCTTGTGTGAAATAAGGACGGTCATAATCAATCTTGAAATTTTTAAGAACAACATTTTTGCAGTTGCGTAAAACAAACGGAACAATGCGACCGTGAAACACAAGTTTTGCACCGCCGAAATCAATTTCAATATTAGAAAGATTTTGTAAAGCAAAACCGATTTGGCAGGTTTTCGGTGCTAAACGGCAACCCGACATAATCAAACGGTCATCCGACTGCACGGTATCTTCCAAATATATATCAATAACCGACTGCTCTGCTACATATTTAGTGTTACTTTTAAGGACTGTATTTTTTGTGAAAACTTCCATTTTAGAATACCTCATTCAAAATCCATAAAATCTCCGACAGTAAGAATAAGCGGATAATCTTTAAGGGGAAGATTGGTAAAGCGATAAAGCATACCGTCTTTGGTGGATAGGATTTCTTCGGGGATTTTGTATATAAAACCATTTTTAGGGTCAAGTATACGGATATCGCCTTTTCCGCAAAACAGTTCAAAGGTTACGGTTGATTCAAAGTCTTTCACGGTTATCATATCGGTTGCACACCAGTATGCAAAAGCGTGTGAGCCGTTTTGGCGGGCAAAACCGCCGTATACAAGTTTTTCGGTTGCTGTATCCCAACCGTCTATCCGCATTGACCTATCGGGAGTGAAGATAACCGGCATATCATCAACTTCTATTTTTCCTCCGAATATCGAGCAAAGATTTTGATACGCATAATAGGACGGTTTTTCATAATAATCTCCGATTAGTTTACCGTTTTTGGCGTCGAAATCCGCACCCAATAATCCGAAATATCCGCAAGTGGTAATTGGTTCTCCCTCTTTAGCATCAAGATTTTCTGCCATATCAACACAGGAAAATATGGAAGT
>JAZUGP010000057.1:0-22230 GCA_045641225.1 Acutalibacteraceae bacterium | reverse complement strand
CCACGCGCCGAAAACGATGTATTCCACTGCGTGGAATGTGATGTGCTTATCCGCGTGATGTTCGCCTCCGGCGAGTGATGTGCCTGCGGGCGTGGGTGGAATACATCACATCACTTTGCGGCAACGCCGCAAAACATCACTATGGCATAGCCATAACATCATTTGCCCGTAAGGGCAAACATCACTCGGAAATTATATATAATTTCCCTGCTTGCTACGGTATGAGACAAAGATACCCGCTGAAAAAGATTTTCCTTTTCAGCGGGTTGTTTCTTTTAATCCGACAACTCGGGATTTATTATGTAGACGTATTAATTCGGGTAGTTTGCAAACTCCTCGCTGCTTCCGCAAAAAGCATCCATATCAATATATGGTTCTTTTCCATTATATCCATCCAGACGGTGTCTGTTTGAAAATTGCCAAAAAGCAGCCTCGATTTCGTCCGGCATTGAAGAATAAACACTTCTGAACCACAACTCGCAGTCGCTGAAATCATTTTTCACTATTGCTTCAAATGATTCATTTGTTGCATATATAATAGGCTTCATTGCATACTCATCTGATATCAGATCAACCATAATTCTGAGTTCGTGTTTTACATCGGCAGTATTAATGTCTTTCACGGATTTGAACCGACTGTAAAATTCAACATCAATTACGGGAGGAAGCATATTATCGGTCGGAGTAACTGAACTGCAAAACAATTCAGCTTGTTTTTCCCCGGAAGATTCAAAACTGAAGAAATGATATGCTCCGATGCGCAAATCAGTATCGGCTGCATTTACCCAATTTTTCTTAAAGCATGGGTCAACAAACGAAGACCCCTCTGTAGCCTTTATAAACGCAAAACTGATTTTTTGGGATGAAAGTGTTTTCCAGTCAATATCACCTTGATAAGAAGATACGTCTATTCCGATAATGGAATCTGAAGGAGGATTGTTGAAGTGAATAATTCCAAACCAAAATAATGATATTAAAACGATGACGGAAATAGCAATAAAGGCAATCAATGCAATAATAACTTTTCTTGTCTTCATTCTCTTTACTCCTAAACTTTTGATTTGTCAATAACGCATATTTGGCATTACTGAACAAATCAAAAAACATCCTTATCCACCCGACACCTTCGGCTTCGGGAAACTTTTTTTATTCCTTGGTTACGGCTATCGACTGCTCGCTTGCCGTGTTGTAGGGGACGATGCCCACATCGTCCCGTTTTTAATAGACGATGCCCACATCGTCCCGCTTTTAATAGACGATGCCCACATCGTCCCCTACGCTATTGCATAATATTTTTTGCTTGTTTACCGTACAAACCGGTATTTGTTTACTCGCTGACCGGACGCGTCAAAACATAATCACCCAAATCACTCATAATTACAGAGTAATCGCCTAAGTTTTCAAGCGAATATTTTGCTTTTGATGTATTGACATTTTGCCATTTGAAATATTCAGACAAAAAAGAATCAGCCAAATAAGATTCGCTATCGGTCCCGCTTAATCTGAGTGTTTTCGTCTTATAATTATATTCGTATACGACATATTTTTCCCGAGTTCTTCCGGTTGCTTCTTCAGTTACGAATTCACCTGTGTTGATAGATATCCGTAAATCACCGGTTCGATTCGTCAGCGTTGCATGACATTCGGGAATACGAATATAATCGAAAACACCAAGCTCATATACTTTGCTTGCATTTGCAGTCGCGCAGGTCAAAACAGTTTCTTGACCGGCTTCCTCACGTAACAATAAATTCCATATTTCATCATAAACATTTTGTGTGTTGTATACTCTATTCGTTATTTTGCCCACAGTGAATCCTCCGGTAAAAAATAATGTAAGCCCAATAATAGCAAATAGTACAGCAATTACAACAACTGTCCTGACAAAAATTGCTTTTTTCTTCATAAAGCACACCGCCAAATTCTGATTTGTCGATATCACGCATATCTGATTTTCTGCACAAAACCAAAAATACTTCCATATCCACCCGTCGCATTCGGCTTCGGGAAGTTTTTTTATTCCTTGGTTACGGCTATCGACTGCTCGTCTGCCGTGTAGCTTAAGGTTACGGTAAGTCCCTCCGGATTCTTTGCGGAGAAAACATAGCTGTCGGCATTTGATTCCTCTGCAAGCACGGAGTTGAAGCCTGCCGCTTTAAGACTTTCGGCATAATTCATAAGCTCGGTTTTATAAGCGCCGTCAAGCAAAGCGAGAAGCCCTGTTTCATCGCTTACCACCGACTGAAACTTAAAATCGGGTATCGGCAGAGTCTTTGTGTATTCATTGTCGGGCCAGCAAGTATCGAGGACTGCGGTTTTGCCCTCACTGTCGGTAGCGGTAAAGGTACCGTCCTTATGCTGAACAACCTTCATACCGTCGGGATAGGTGATAACCGTACTGCCGTCCGTTTCATATTCCACCGCGGCGCCCTCCTCCTTCATCTGGTCCTCAAACAGCTTTTTTTCGTCCTCGTCCAGTTCGGAGTATATCACATCGCCCGATAAATAATCCTCAGTGTCAAAATCATCCTCGGGCTCGCTTTCTTTTTTTGATTTGCAGGCGGCAAAACAAAAAAACAAAACCGCGATAAGCAAAACGGCAATTAATTTTTTCATAACTGTTCCTCCTTGGGATTTTTGCAAAGCATATCCGAAATCCGCGCAAACTGCGAAAGGGTTATTTCCTCGCCGCGCACCTGCTCCGAAAGACCAACGGCACAAAGCGCATTTTTGAGTGCGGATTTTTCAATATTTAAAGTATTTGATACCGAGTTTAAAAAGGTTTTGCGGCGCTGGGAAAAGGCGCTTTTTATAAGCAAAAAGAAAAACTTTTCGTCCTCAACCTTCACCGCCGGTTCTTTTCTTATATCGAGCCTTATCACCGCCGAATCCACCTTGGGTGAGGGGACGAAGCATTCTCTGCCGACCTTAAAAAGTAACGAGGGGCTTGAGTAATATTCCACCGCCGCGGATACCGCGCCGGCATCTCTTGTGCCCAAAGGCGCACAAAGTCTTACTGCCGCCTCAAGCTGTACCATGGCGGTTATGCTCTTTATGTTAAGCCTTTTTGAAAGAAGCCCCGTGATTATCGGCGAGGTTATATAGTAGGGCAGGTTTGCGCACACACTCACATATTCGCAGTCCGAAAACCTTTCGCTTATAAGCCTGTCAAGGTCGGTTTTAAGCACATCGGCAAAAATAACCTCAACATTATCAAGGCCACCCACCGTTTTGTTAAGCACCGGCTTAAGCCGACTGTCTATCTCTATCGCGACAACCCTTTTGGCTTTTGCGGCAAGCTCCCTTGTGAGCACACCTGCGCCGGGGCCTATTTCTATCACTCCCGCGGTTTTATCCGCCGAGCTTTCCGCCATTGCAGGACATACCGAGCTGTCGGTAAGAAAGTTTTGCCCGAGCGATTTTTTAAACGTGAAACCGCACTCGCCGAGTATTGATTTTACTGTGTTTACATCAGTCAGATCCATAATGCACCTCACAAAAGCATTATATATTACTTAAAGTTTTGTTGCAACAAAATTTTTGATGACAAACAGTGCGTTATGTAGTATAATAATTCCAAATAAACATTACGGAGTGAATATTTTGGATAACAGATATTATTCGGGAGTTATTTCCGAGATGCAGGGATTTTTTGATGAAAACGGCTTTAAGTCCGCGGGCGATGAGTACGTATCGGATAAAAAAGCGGCAAAGGTTTTATATAACGAGGAAAAGCAGACCTATGAGCTTTACTGCGCAGATGTTGCGGAGGGCGCTGTGGGTGAATATGCGCTTTTGTCCTCATGGCTGTTTGATGACAGTCAGAACGAAAAAGACGCCGCAAGTGTGGGTATCGACTTTACAAACACATTAAGGGACAATATGGGCATAAAGGTAAAGCGTATGGCGTCAGGTGTTGTAGACCTTCCCACCGCAAGTAAGGACGGCACGATGAACATTGCCGGCTTTACAAAAAAGGTGCTTGATATTTATCCGCAGCATAAGGAAACCTATAAGGCCCATGTTGCCAAATACGGCAATTTCCTTTATATGGACTTTTTTGCAAAAACCTTTATTCCCACCATGGTGGAAACCGTTAAAGCAAATGATAAAAAGCAGGTAAAAAAGCTTTATGACTTGCTCGAAGGCGCTTATGTTACGGGGGACAGAGAAACGGTGAACATAGTCGTGGCAGCTCTTGCCGCCGCAGTGCTTAAGGATGAAAGCATAAAACCCGCGGTGGATGAAATGATAAAGGAGAACACGCATTTAAAGGCATCGCTTGATGCTTTTATTCCGGTTTTAAGGGCGGATAAAAAGCTTTATCCCGCACTTGTAAAATAATTTTTAAGGAGAGTTTTTATGAAAGGTTTTTTGTATGCTTTGATTGCGGCATTCGTTTTGGTGCTTATTTTCACCAATATAAGGATAGTTCCGCAGGCTACCGAGTTTGTTCTTGAGTTTCTTGGTAAGTACAAAAGAACGTGGGGTGCCGGTATTCACTTAAAGGTGCCGTTCCTTGAGAGGATTTCAAAAAAGGTAACCCTTAAAGAGCAGATTATGGATTCTCCGCCGCAGCCCGTTATCACCAAGGATAACGTTACCATGCAGATAGACACGGTGGTTTATTTCCGCGTTTTTGATACAAGGCTTTACACCTACGGTGTTGTAAATCCGATAAGCGCGCTCGAAACCCTGACCGCCACAACACTCCGTAATATTGTGGGTGAGATGGAGCTTGACGGCACGCTTACCTCCCGTGATATAATCAACGGGAAGATGACGAGTATACTTGACGAAGCCACCGACCAGTGGGGCATAAAGGTTACCCGTGTTGAGCTTAAAAACATCATTCCGCCTGCCGAGATACAAAACGCGATGGAAAAGCAGATGAAGGCGGAACGCGACCGCCGTGAAACATTGCTTCAGGCAGAGGGTCACAAGGCCGCAGCCATCACCCGTGCCGAGGGTGACAAGCAGGCGATGATACTCGCCGCCGAAGGTGAACGCGATGCACGTATTGCAAGAGCCGAGGGTGAAGCAAAGGCGATATACCTCTCGAAAAAAGCCGAGGCGGACGGTCTTACAGCGCTTAAAGAAGCAGGCGTTGATGCCGCTGTGCTCGAGCTTAAAAAATACGAGGCGCTTGTTAATATGGCAAACGGAACGGCGGCAAAGCTTATTATCCCCACCGATGCCGTAAACACAGTTACAAACAACGCGATTTTCTCCGAAGCAACGGGACTCGGCGATACCGTAAAGGAAGCAAAAAAACCCACTCCCGCTCCTAAAAAGGACGAATGCTGCGAAAGATTTCAAAAATAATAAAGGCTGATTTGTCTGCCGTGCGAAATTGATTTTTCGCACGGCTGTTTTTTTGTTAAAAATCTGTAAAAACACAAGTTCAAATCTTGCTATTCTTTAAAAAGTATGATATTATATTATAAATATTATATAAGGAGAAATGGGCTTTGTCATATCCGCTTGAAAACATAAGAAATTTCTGCATAGTGGCTCATATAGATCACGGGAAATCCACCCTTGCCGACCGCCTGCTTGAGCTTACACAGTCGGTATCCGAAAGGGATATGGAGGAGCGGATACTCGACAGTATGGACCTTGGAAGGGAGCGCGGCATAAGCATAAAGGCGCACGCCGTTACCCTTTACTACAAAGCCGAAAACGGTGAGACCTACGAGCTGAATCTTATCGACACTCCGGGACACGTTGATTTCAACTACGAGGTATCGCGTTCACTTGCCGCCTGCGAGGGAGCGATACTTGTTGTGGACGCTTCTCAGGGTATTGAGGCGCAAACCCTCGCAAACACCTATCTTGCGGTGGACCACGGACTTGAGATACTGCCCGTTATAAACAAAATCGACCTGCCGTCAGCCGAGCCCGAGAGAATAAAGACTGAGATAGAGGATATAATCGGCATTTCGGCTGAGGACGCTCCGCTTATTTCGGCAAAAACGGGACTTAATGTTGAGCAGGTTTTGGAGCTTATCGTAAACGGCGTACCCGCTCCCGAGGGTGACCGCACGGCTCCGCTTAAGGCACTTATTTTCGATTCGTTTTACGATGCCTATAAGGGCGTTATAGTATATTTCAGGGTAGTGAGCGGAAAAATCAGGGTGGGGGACAGAATTAAGATGATGTCCACCGGCGCCGAGTTCGATGTTGTGGAGCTCGGCAGAAAAAGCGCCACCGCCCTTAACGGCTGTGAAGTGTTGGAGGCGGGCGAGGTAGGATATCTTGCCGCGTCCATAAAAACCGTTTCCGAGGCGCGCGTGGGCGATACCGTAACGCTTGCCGATATTCCCGCAAGCGAGGCTCTGCCCGGATACCGTTCCGTAAAGCCGGTGGTTTTCTGCGGTATCTATCCTGCTGACGGTGCAAAGTACAACGACCTTAAAGAGGCACTTGAAAAGCTGCAGCTTAACGATGCTTCGCTTTTGTTTGAGGCTGAAACCTCTCAGGCGTTGGGCTTCGGTTTCCGCTGCGGATTTTTGGGACTTTTGCATATGGAGATAATCGAGGAGCGGCTTGAACGCGAATACAATCTTGAGATAATCACCACCGCACCGAGCGTTGAGTACCGTTTTGAGCTTACAAACGGCAGTACCGTTTCGGTGGATAACCCCACAAACTACCCCGACCCCGCATCCATAGCCTGCGCTTTGGAGCCTATCTCAAATGTTCATATTTTTGCTCCGAGCGCCTATGTCGGCACTATTATGGGACTGTGTGAGGAGCGCCGCGGCGTTTACATTGATATGAAATATATGGGCGACCGCGTGGATATTCAGTATAAAATGCCCACGGGCGAGATAGTGTATGACTTTTTCGATGCCCTCAAATCCCGCACCAAAGGGTATGCAAGCTACGATTATGAGGCGGACGGCTACGCAAAATCCTCCCTTGTTAAGCTTGATGTTATGCTTGCGGGAGAAACGGTGGACGCACTTTCATTTATAGTTCACACCGATAATGCTTATGCGAGGGCAAGAAGAATAGCCGAAAAGCTTAAGGATTATATTCCGCGCCAGCTTTTCGAGGTCCCCGTTCAGGTGGCTGTGGGCGGCAAGATAATTGCCCGCGAAACGGTAAAGGCGCTTCGTAAGGACGTACTTGCAAAGTGCTACGGCGGTGATATCACGCGAAAGAAAAAGCTTCTTGAAAAACAAAAGGAAGGCAAAAAGAAAATGCGTAAGTTAGGCTCCGTAGAGGTGCCCAAGGATGCGTTTATGGCAGTGCTAAAACTTGATGAGTAGGTGAAAAAATGTCACAGAAAAGGGAACAGGCTATAAAGAAAAGAAGAATATTTTTAATAACCGTGTCGGCGGTGCTCATAGTAGTAATACTGTTGCTTGCAGGTGCGATAAAGCTTATCGCAAACAGCATAAACAAGTCAAATGAGAAAGACGTATCCGAGAAGGAGCAAATTTCGGATACCGAGAGTGCCGAAAGCGAAGAGCTTAAGCCTCAAAAAAAGGACGTTGCTTTTGACGATACTCCCGATATGGTAACGCTCGGAGAGTACACACTTGATGCCAATTTCAAGAAATTACTGCTCGTAAATGCCGACCATCCTCTCCCCGAGGATTACGACTATACGGGCAACCTCGTTAAAATCGAGGCAAAATACCATAACGGTCAGCTTGATATGCTCGATAAGGATATATGGCCGTATATGAAAGCCATGATAGAAAAAGCATGGGAGGACGGGGTAGACCTTAAGGTGTGGTCGCCTTACCGCGCGTATAACACACAGAAAATGCTTTTCGAGAATATGACCAAAAAGGTAAAAACCGCGGATATGACCGAGCAGCAGGCGCAGGACAAGGCGGCTACCATTGTGGCGCGTCCCGGAACAAGTGAGCATCACACGGGATTTGCAACCGATTTCAATATGGCGGACGATAAGTTTGAGCAAACACCTATGTTTGAGTGGCTGCAGAAAAACGCGCAGGATTATGGCTTTATCCTCCGGTATCCGAAAAATTCGCAGGATAAAACGGGTGTTATCTACGAATCGTGGCATTATAGATTTGTGGGAATAAATGTGGCAAAGGAAATAAAGAGCCTCGGTGTAACACTCGAGGAATATCTTGAAATTAAGGGCATAGAGTAAGTTTTAAGAGTATTTTAAGGAGTCTTTATTATGGATTGCAAAAGATTTTTTGAAAGTCTTGAAGGTAAAAAGATAGCCATGTGCGGCATAGGTATAAGCAACACACCGCTTATTTTGCGCTTTCTTGAAAAGGGTGCCAATGTTATCGCCTGCGACCGCAGAAGCCGTGAGCAGATAGGCGCCGTGGCGGACGAAATAGAAAAGGCGGGCGCCGAATTAAAGCTCGGCGAGGACTACCTTAAAAATCTTGAGGTGGATATAATATTCAGAACGCCGGGTATGAGCTTTAATCTGCCCGAGCTTTATGATGCGAGAAAGCGCGGTATTGCCGTGACAAGTGAAATGGAGGTATTTTTTGACCTCTGCCCCGCAACGGTGTTTGCCGTTACCGGATCGGACGGTAAGACCACCACCACCACCCTCATTTCCGAAATGCTCAAAGCACAGGGCAAAAGGGTGTTTGTGGGCGGAAACATCGGCAAGCCTCTGCTGCCTGAGATAGAGAATATCACGGCGGACGATTTTGTTGTTGTTGAGCTTTCCTCATTCCAGCTTATTTCGATGCGCAAAAGCCCCGATGTTGCGGTGGTTACCAATGTTGCACCCAATCATCTGGATATCCATAAGGATATGGATGAGTATGTTGAGGCAAAGAAAAACGTGCTTTTGCACCAGAACGCTTTTTCGCGCACCGTTTTAAACCGTGACAATGAGATAACCGAGGGCTTTCGCAATTATGTGAGAGGTCAGTCACTCGGCTTCAGTATGGAAAGAAAACTCCGCAACGGCGCTTGGCTTTCGGGGGACGGTATGCTTCATATGTCCTATCGCGGAATAGATGTACCGATTATCGACCGCAGGGAAATAGCGGTACTCGGCGACCATAACGTTGAGAACTATCTTGCGGCAATAGCCGCCGTTTGGGGCTATGTGAGGGTTGAAAACATCTGCAAGGTGGCGCACGAGTTTAAAGGTGTGGAGCACCGTATCGAGTTTGTAAGGGAAATAAACGGTGTTAAATACTATAACGATTCGATAGCTTCAAGTCCCACAAGAACAATAGCGGGACTCAAAGCCTTTGACCAAAAGGTTATTCTTATAGCAGGCGGCTATGATAAGCATATACCCTTTGAACCGATGGTTCCCTATATAGTTGATAAGGTAAAGCTTTTGTATCTTTGCGGTGACACTGCGGATAAGATAGAACGCGCCATAAGAAACTCAAGCCATTATGACGGCAGTCCCGAAATAATAAGGGTAAGCGGAATAGAGGACGCGATAAAACGCGCTCACGCAGTAGCCGAGAGCGGCGATATCGTCACCTTAAGCCCTGCCTGCGCCTCGTTTGATGCGTTTAAAAACTTTGCCGAGCGCGGCAACTTTTTCAAAAAGGTAGTGAACGAACTGTAATGGATATAAAAGAAACACTCTTCACCTTGTCCGACCTTGTTTCGGCGGGAGGTGTAACCGAGGCATCCGACTGCGCATACGAAATTATGTCGCAGTATACCAAAGTAAGAAAGCTCGGCAGACAGACCGTTATCGGCACCCTCAAGGGAGAGAGCGACTATACGGTTATGATAGACGCGCATATCGACGAGGTTGCGTTCGTTGTTACGGATATTGACGATAACGGCTTCTTAACCGTTGCAAAGTGCGGAGGAATTGATATCCGCACCCTGCCCGCAAGACCGGTTACGGTACACGGCAAACAAAAGCTGCCGGCGGTTTTCTGTTCGGTACCTCCTCACCTTGCCGGCGAAAAGCCTCAGTTTGAGGATATAGGAAAGTTTAAGCTTGACAGTATGCTCGGCAAAAACGCGCGCGACCTTATTTCGGTGGGAGATATGGTAAGCTACGATGCAAAGGCACAGATGCTGCTCGGCGACCGCGCCGTGGGTAAATCGTTTGATGACCGTGCCGGTTGTGTTGTTGTGCTTGAGCTTGCAAAAAGACTTTCGGGCAAAAAGCTGCCTTTTAACGTAAGCTTTTTGTTAAGCGATGCCGAGGAATTGGGGCTTCGCGGCGCAAAAACCGCCGCTTTTGATATTTCTCCCGATGAGGCAATAGCGGTGGACGTAAGCTTCGGCAACGCGCCCGATGTTTCGCCCGATGACTGCGGCAAGCTTTCGGACGGCGCTATGATAGGTGTGAGTCCGATAATCGATAAGCAGATGTCAAACACGCTTATCGGCATTGCAAAGGAAAAAAATATTCCGTATCAGATTGAGGTTATGGGCGGCAGCACCGGTACCAATGCAGATGTTATATCGGTAAACAAATCGGGTGTTAAAACGGCTGTTGTTTCGATACCGCTTCGCAATATGCATACCGACAGCGAGGTAATAGCACTTTCGGATATAAACGCAGTATGCGACCTTATAGAACAGTATATTTTAAGAAAGGGTGATAAGAATGTTTGATTTGCTTAAAACCCTTTGTGAGCTTGACGGCGTTTCGGGTAACGAGTCCGCCGTGAGAGATTTTATAATTTCGCAGATAAAGGATTACTGTGAGGTAAAGGTGGACAATATCGGCAACATCATAGCCTTTAAAAAGGGTAAAAACGTACCCGAAAAAAAGCTTATGCTTGATGCCCACACCGATGAGGTGGGACTCGTTATCACCGGCATCACCGAGGACGGTTTTTTAAAGTTTACAACGGTCGGCGGCATCGAAACCTCGGCAATGCTTTCAAGAAGGGTTTTGATAAACGGCAAAACCGAGGGGGTTATAGGCAATAAACCCATTCATCTTACCCACGGTGACGAGGCAAAAACTCTGCCCGAAAAGGAAACCCTTTATATCGACATCGGCGCAAAGGATAAAGCGCAGGCGCAGGCGGCGGTTTCGCTCGGCGATACTGCGGTTATTAAGGGTGGCTATCTTGAATGCGGAGAAATGATAAGGTCAAAGGCGCTTGACGACCGTGTTGGCTGTGCTGTTCTCATTAAAATGATAAAGGAATACGATGATTTTGATTTTTACGCATCGTTTTCAACACAGGAGGAAATAGGGCTTCGCGGCGCAGGTGTCAGCGCGTATACAATAAACCCCGACAGTGCGATAATCGTTGAGGGCACCACAGCCGGCGATATTGCCGATACACCCGAGGATAAATCGGTGTGCAATGTGGGTAAAGGCGCCGTTGTATCGTTTATGGATAAAACCACCCTTTACGACCGCGATTACTTTAACGCGGCGGTAAACAGTGTGCTTCCGGTACAGGTAAAGCGCGCCGCAACCGGCGGAAACAACGCAGGTAAGGTGCACACAAGCCGCTCGGGAGTTAAAACCTTGGCGATAAGTGTGCCTTGCAGATATATCCACTCCGCAACGAGCGTTGCTTCAAAAAGCGATATCAATGCGGTGTACGACCTTGTGAAATACATGGCGGATAAGATTTTAAGAGAAAGCTTATGATAAGGCTTTTAAGCGATATGCCCAAAAGCGGTATTAACAGCGCTGAGCGCCTTAAAATAATGCTCAACAAAAATGCCTGCGGCTCGGATGCTCTTTTATGGGAGCAGGAAAAGGGCAGGGCATACATATCCTGCTTTGAGGGTAACGCGGTAATTGAAAATATAGACGGGGACATAGACGAGATATCCGAGTTTTTAAAGGTGATATCGCCCAAAACCGTGCTTTGCGACCATAAAACCGCGGTTTCGGTTTTCGGCGAAAGCATAACTCCGCTTTATGTTTACTCGGCAAATACCGATGATTTTAAATCGGATATTGTTTCGGACGACCTTTTAAGCGGCGATGTATACGGTATACTTTTAAAATCGGGACTTAATCTTCCCGAGTATGAGTACTTTGCCGCTGATTATTGCCATAAGAAAAACAACGGTCTTTTAAAGGTGTTTGTTATAAAGGATAAATGCGCGGCGATAGGTCAGCACTATGATAAAATGGTGCTGATAAGCGGTGTTGCAAGTCTTGAAAAGGGCGGCGGAAAGGCGGCGGTAAACGGTCTTCTTTCGCAGTATCACGGATATAAGGCATACTGTATCTGTAATGAGAAAAACCGCGGATTTTACGAAAAATGCGGATTTTGTTATGAATATAAACTCGGATTTTGGAGTAAATTATGAACTTTATTGATTTCAACGAAAAAATAACCGCGCTCGATAAAAAAGCGCAGGAAAAAGCGGAGCCTTATTTTAAAAGGATAGAAAGCATAGCCGAATACAATCAGCAAAAGGTGCTTTCGGCATTTATAAAGCACCGCGTTTGCGAGAGTGACCTCGGCATTTCCACCGGCTACGGCTACGGGGACGAGGGCAGGGACAAGCTCGAAAAAATAATGGCTGAATGTATGGGCGCCGAGGATGCGCTTATGCGTCATACCTTTATGTCGGGCACCCACACATTAACGGTCGCTCTGTTCGGAATACTCCGTCCGGGGGACAGCGTGCTTGTGCTCACCGGCAGACCGTACGATACCATCACCGGAGTTTTCGGTATAAACGGCAAGACTGACGGCTCGCTTGCCGATTTCGGTGTGGGCTACGGTGAAATACCGCTTACATCAGATATGCTGCCCGATATAAAGGCGATAAAGGCGGAGCTTAAACGCAAAAAATACAAGATGGCTTATATTCAGCGTTCAAGGGGTTACAGCCTGCGCCCGAGTCTTTCGGTTGCGCGTATAAAGGAGCTTGCAGAAGCGGTAAAAGAGGTATCGCCCGAAACGGTGGTAATGGTGGATAACTGCTACGGGGAGTTTGTTGAGAAAACCGAGCCCTGCGAGGCAGGTGCCGACCTTATTGCCGGCTCACTCATAAAAAATGCCGGCGGCGGTATCGCACCCACGGGCGGCTATATAGCGGGAAAGAAAAAATATGTTGAGATGTGCGCAAACCGTATGTCCGCGCCCGGTGTGGGCAGAGAAATAGGCGCAAGCCTCGGGCACAACAGAGAACTTTATATGGGCCTTTTTGCCGCTCCTCACACGGTAGGCGAGGCGCTTAAAACGGCGGTTTACTCGGCGGCGCTTTTTGAAAGCCTCGGTTATGGCGTTACCCCCGCGGCAGACGAGGAGAGAGCCGATATAATCCAGTGCATACTGCTTGAAAACAGCGAGTCACTTATATCCTTTTGCAAGGGTATGCAGTCGGGTGCTCCCGTGGATTCGCATTTAACCCCCGAGCCGTGGGATATGCCCGGATACACCGATAAGGTTATTATGGCGGCAGGCAGCTTCACGCTCGGCGCTTCAATAGAGCTTTCGGCGGATGCGCCGCTCAGAGAGCCTTACGCGGTATGGATGCAGGGCGGTCTTAATTTTCACAGCGCAAAGGCAGGCGTTTTGCTTGCGCTTGACTCAATGATGAAAAACAACACTTATAAAGGGTGAAAAAAGTGAAATGCTTATTTGAGGGCGAGGTTCTTGAAATAATCCCGCAGGCGGGCGGAATGATATTCTCATATTGCAAAGAAAAAACCGAGGCGGGTATTGGGCTCGGTTGCAAGATGGTAACCTTTGAAACGGGTGTTATGACCGAGGTGGCTGAGGATATTTACCTGCTTTCCAAGTTCGGCACAAACTATGCCGCCACATCCAAAACCGCGGTAGACTATATTTCGGCAAAATCAATAGTGCTTCCGAGCGGCAGGGTTTTCGTATGTCTTAAGGACGGCAGTGCAAGCCTTATTGACGGTGACGGCACTCCGCTTTGGCAGGGCGAGCTTGTTTATAAGGGCCGCTCGCCGTCTGCAATGGCGCTTTCAAAAAATGCGTTTTGGGCGGTATACAAAAAGGAAAATGTTTTACTTCGCTATAATCTGTTAACCATGCGTGAGGATTTGCGCATAGGAGGCAGTGAATCTCCGTTTAACCGCCCGAACAGTATTTTTGTGGAAGAAAGCACTGCCTATGTTGCCTGTCCCGCGGATAAAAAGGTGGTAAAGGTGGGACTTGAGGATTATGCTTTTTCAACCTATCTTCGCTTTAAAGAACCGGTTTACAACTACCTTAAGATAAAGGATTTTGAGTTTGTTCATTTAAGGTCGGGGCTTTATATAGTATGATCTGTGTGCAGAGCAGTACAAATAAAGGCAAGGGGAATAAAAATGTTTGAAAAAGAAATAATTTTAAGCAGCTTTGACGAGGTTAAGGATTTTGTTGACAGAGCCAATTCATTTGACTTCGATATAGAGCTTGCTTCGGGTAAATATATCGTAAATGCGAAGTCGATTATGGGCGTGTTCAGTCTTGACCTCACAAAGCCCGTAAAGATGGTGGCACATACCGAAACCGTGGCACAGCTTGCCAAAAAAACCGAGCAGTTCTGGGCAAAAGGAAATAAAAAATGAGCGATTATACCCTTCTTAGGAAAAAAGTAATAGAAAAAGAGTTCGGCAGTATGAACGAAAGGCAGTTCGAGGCGGTCACCACCGTGAACGGACCTCTTTTGGTGCTTGCGGGTGCAGGCAGCGGAAAAACAACCGTGCTTGTAAACCGTATTGCCTATCTCGTGAAATACGGCAACGCTTATTTGAGCGACTTTGAGCCTTTTTACACCGATGCGGATATAAACGAGGCTCGGGATTATCTTGACGGCAAAACCGAAAGCTTTTCGGGACACGGCTTTGCGGTGGACGCACCGAGCCCCTACCGTATACTCGCAATCACCTTCACAAACAAGGCGGCAGGTGAGCTTAAAGCGAGAATAGAAAACAAGCTTTCGGACGAGGGCCTAAACATAACCGCCGGCACATTCCACTCGGTATGCGGCAGAATACTGCGCCGCAATGCCGACAGGGTGGGGCTTTCCTCACATTTTACGGTTTATGATACAGACGACCAAAAGCGGCTTATGAAAACCGTTATGAAAAAGCTTGATATAGACGATAAGATGCTCCCCGTAAAGAGCGTTTTATCGGCGATTTCAAACGCAAAGGACGCGATGATTTCACCAAAAGAGTATCAAAAGACCAACGGGTCGGATATGCGGCTCAAAATAATAGGCGAGCTTTACGGTGAATATCAAAAGCAGCTTAAGGAAAACGATGCGGTGGATTTTGACGATATGATTTATCTCACCGTCCGTCTGTTTGAGGAAAATGCTGACCTGCTTGAACACTACGGCGACCGTTATCAGTACATAATGGTGGACGAATATCAGGATACCAACCACGCGCAGTACCGACTGATAAGCCTTTTATCCTCGGTGCATAAAAATCTCTGTGTGGTGGGTGATGATGACCAGAGTATCTACCGCTTCCGCGGTGCCACAATAGAAAACATACTCAATTTTGAGGAGGAAAACGAGGGTGCAAAAACGGTAAGACTTGAGCAGAACTACCGTTCCACAGGATATATTTTACAGGCGGCAAACGGCGTTATTTCACACAACCGCGGCAGAAAGGGCAAAACCCTCTGGACCGCCTCGGGTGACGGCGAAAAGCCCGAGATACGCACCTGCCCCGATGAGAGAAGCGAGGCACGTTTCGTTGCCGACAGGATATTAAGCAATGCGGACTCAGGTCAAAAGTTTTCCTCAAACGCGGTGCTTTACCGTATGAATGCACAGTCGGCATCCTTTGAAAACGTCTTTGCAAGAAGCGGTATAGCATATAAGGTGATAGGCGGTATGCGCTTTTACGAGCGCAAGGAAATTAAGGACGTGCTTGCCTATTTAAGCCTTATTAACAACAAAAATGACGATTTAAGACTCCGCCGTATCATAAACGAGCCCAAGCGCGGCATAGGTGATACCACCGTAAATAATGCGATGAGCATAGCCGAAGAGCTTTCGATGCCGCTTTTCGATGTCTTTAAGCGGGCGGACGAGTTTGCGGCGATTTCAAGGTCGGCGGCAAAGCTTAAAGAGTTTTGCGGCATTATAGAGGAGCTTGCCGAAAACAGCGAGGAAGCGGGGATTTTTGATACCGTCATCGCAATGCTCGAAAAAACGGGATATATGAACGCGCTTACCCTTGAAAACACCGAGGAATCGCGCGACCGCAAGGCAAACGTTGAAGAGTTTGTTTCAACCGTTAAACAGTATGAGCTTGAAAACGATGAGCCTACACTTGCGGGATTTCTTGAGGAAATAGCCCTTGTAAGCGATATTGACGGGCTTGACAACAGTGAGGACAGAGTGGTTCTTATGACCGTTCACTCGGCAAAGGGACTTGAGTTTGATAACGTGTTTTTGGTAGGCATGGAGGACGGTATATTCCCCGGCACGCAGTCCATCTGTTTTGGCGAATCCGAGATAGAGGAGGAAAGGCGGCTTTGTTACGTTGCCATAACAAGAGCGAGGAGGAGTCTTACCGTTACAAACACCACTACCCGTATGCTCTACGGCAGAACAAACCGAAATGTGCCCTCAAGATTTTTGCGTGAAATACCGCTTGAATGCTGTTCCTTTACAGAGGAAGAGCCGAGGATTTTTTCTGCCTTTTCAAAATCCTTTACGGGAGGATACGGCGGGTATTCTCAAAGCGGTTTCGGTTCTGAAAAGAGCTTTGAGTTTAAAGAAAGTAAGCCTTTAAAGGCTGATGCCGCCGATTATAAGGCAGGTCAGTCGGTAGAGCATAAAACCTTCGGCAGGGGTATGATAATATCCTCAAAGGCAATGGGCGGTGACGTTTTGCTTGAAATTGCCTTCGATAACGTGGGCACCAAAAAGCTTATGGCGTCCTTTGCAAAGCTTAAGATTATTTGATTATAAAGGAAGTGCCTTTATGGTAGCACCGGCTTCGGTGGTTAGGACAAATGCAAAAAAATTGCTTAAGGGCAATATGTCAAACGGCATTTTTGCATCGGCAATACTTGTTGCGGCATTCGTGATTTCGATGACCGTATGCTCGCTTGTGGGCGCGGTGTTCGGCGCAATCGGATATTATGCCGCATTGGTACTGCTTTTTGCGGGGGTTATTATCCCGCTTGTTTTGGGAGAGCTAAGGTATATAAAGCGGCTTATGGCGGGAATTAAAGAGCCGGTATCGGCGGTTTTCCTTTATTTTTCCGAGTCAAAGCTTTATGTAAGAGCGATAAAGCTTATCCTCGGTATTGCTTCAAGACTTGTTGTAACCGCGATTGCGGTTATGCTTCCCGCCGCCGTGGTAAGACTTTTCTCGGGCGAGTGGATATACGGTGTTTTGGGTATTGATATGCCGCTTTTCGCTTCAAACCTTTGGATGACGGGCTATGTTTTTTACTATATAGGTCTTGCGCTGCTGTTCCTTATTTCGCTTAAGTATTATCTTTCGTTTTATATTTTCATTTCCAATTCCACCGCTGATATTTCCGAGATATTAAAGGTATCCTGCGTTATATCAAAGCGCACCTATTTTGATTTTCTCTTGCTTATATTAAGCCTTTCTTTCTGGATACTGCTCTCGGTTATGCAGCTGCCGCTTGTATTTCTTTTTCCATACCTTGCGGCGAGCTACTGTATCCACAGCGCACTTGCCGTAAAGCAGTACAACACGGTTGTCGAAAGTATGAAAATTGATGATAAAACGCCGTTTTATTCGGCTTAAAAAGGGGTTTTGATATGAAGACCGCGTTACGTATTTTTTATGCTGTCACTGCGATTGTTGTGATTTTCAACACCGTATTTCTTATCAAGGACGGCATTTATTTCGATATAAACAAGCTTCCCGCGGGGACGCTTGCAGGCAGTACGGTAAGTCCGGACGGCAGCAAAACCCTTAATGTTTATGAGATTGACAACTCGGTAGGCTGTGCCGTAAGAGGAGAAATAGTAGAAAACGGAAAAGCAAAAAATGTTTATTGGCAGACCGATATTGAAGGTGTAAGCTTTTATTTTTCCGATGATAACGCCGTTACCATAGGCAGTGTTTCGCTTGACCTTAAAAAAGGCGATGTTTACGATTGCCGCCGCGGTGTGTCGCTGTTTCAGGAGGGCAGCCCGATAGCCGAGCTGTTTGCGGATAAATAGTATGAACAAAAATGATGTGTTTACGGGTACCGTTACCGATATAACCTCCGAGAGCATTGGGGTTATAAAGAACGGCGGTATGGCGGTGTTCGTTAAAAACACCGCAAAGGGCGATACGGTAGAGTACAAAATAATAAAACTGCTTAAAAACTATGCCGTGGGCAGGGTGATAAATATTATATCGCCGTCAGCCGACCGCACAGAGCCCGATTGCCCGTTTTTTTACCGTTGCGGCGGTTGCAGTTTCCGTCATATAAGCTATGAGGCAGAAGCAAAAATAAAGCAGAATAATGTATGCCAAACAATGTTGCGGATAGGCAAAACCGATGCGCCCTGCAAGGAAATAATCACTGCAAAAAGCACCGAGAGGTATCGCAACAAGGCACAGTATCCGATATCAAAAAACCGCAGAACAGGTTTTTTTGCGCCCCGCTCACACGATGTTGTTGAAATAACCGACTGCAAGCTTCAGCCGCACGAGTTTACCGTCGCAGCGAGGGTGTTTGAGCAATGGGCAAAGGAAAATAAAGTTTCGGTTTACGATGAGCGGAAAAAAACGGGAACACTCCGCCACCTTTATATGCGAAAGGGATTTAAGACGGGCGAAATATTCGTCTGTGTTGTGATAAAGGGCAGTGTGCCCGAGTGCATAAACGGACTTGTCAACCGACTTAAGGAAGCGCTCGGAGAGTCGCTTAAAACGGCAGTTGTAAATATAAACAACAAGGATAACAATGTGGTATTGGGCGATAAAAGCATAAACATTTTCGGCGGCGGCTTTATCACCGATATCCTTTGCGGCATAAAGGTTAAAATATCTCCGCTTTCGTTTTATCAGGTAAACCGCGATATGGCGGAAGCACTCTACAATAAGGTAAAAGAGTATGCAAACGCGGAAAATATAAATGTGCTTGACCTCTACTGCGGTACGGGTACCATAGGACTTTCCATGGCGGATAAGGCAAAGAGCATTATCGGTGTTGAAATAGTGCCCGAGGCGATTGAAAACGCAAAAGAAAACGCCGCTTTAAACGGCATTAACAACGCAAGCTTTATCTGCGGCGATGCCGCCGCGGCGGCAAAGGAGCTCAAAAACAAGGGCGTTTCGGCAGATGTGGTACTGCTCGACCCTCCCCGCAAGGGCTGTGACGAGGAGCTGCTCAACACCGTGTCGCAGGATTTTAAACCCGAGCGGATAGTTTATGTTTCCTGCAATGTTTCCACCCTTGCCCGCGATACCGGAATATTAAACCGTTCAGGCTACCGCCTCGTTGAGTATACGCCCGTGGACCTCTTTCCGAAAACGGCGCACACGGAATCCGTCGCACTTTTTGTGCGGACGGATTTATAAAGATAAGTTTCGCACTCAATATGCGCGGTAACGAAAATATATCGGCAAAAGGAGTACATACCTACGGAAAACAAGTCAGGTAAACCGGCGGCGGACTTTGATAAATGTCCACTGCGTAAAAAGTGCGGCGGATGTCAGCTGCAGAATATGACCTACGAAAAGCAGTTGAGCTTTAAGCAGGTAAAGGTGATAAAGCTACTCGGCAAATATCACCACGTAAGTGAAATAATAGGTATGAAAACACCGCTTAACTATCGCTATAAGGTGCAGGCGGCATTCGGTGAGCGCAACGGTAAAATCATTTCGGGTGTGTATCAGTCCTCAACCCATAATATTGCCCCCTGTGATGAGTGTATGCTTGAGAACAAAACCGCCGACAGTATTATAGTAACGGTGCGAAAGCTTGCGGAAAGCTTCAAGCTTAAAGCCTTTGACGATAAAAAGATGAAAGGCTTTCTGCGTCACGTTTTGGTGCGCAAGGGCTATGCCACAGGTCAGGTTATGGTGGTGCTTGTAACGGCAACCGAGGGCTTTAAGGATGAGCAAAGGTTTATAAATGCACTGCTGTCCCGCCACCCCGAGATAACCACCGTGGCGCAAAACGTAAACCCAAACCGCACGAGTCTTGTGCTTGGCGATAAAACCCGAGTGCTTTACGGCAGCGGGTATATTGAGGACATTTTGTGCGGCTGCCGCTTCAGGATTTCCCCGAGGGCGTTTTATCAGGTAAATCCGAGCCAGACCGCTATTTTATACGGCAAGGCGCTCGAGTTTGCAAAGCTTACGGGAAAAGAAACGGTGTTAGACGCGTATTGCGGTACGGGTACCATAGGAATTATCGCGGCGGCAAAGGCAAAGGAGGTAATCGGTATAGAGCTCAACGCCGATGCCGTATCCGATGCACGGGTAAACGCACGCCTTAACGGGTGTGAGAATATAAGGTTTTATAAGGGTGACGCAGGCGAGTTCTTTTTACAGCTTGCGGCATCAAAAGCCACACCCGATGTTGTTGTTATGGACCCGCCGCGGGCAGGCGCAAGCCTTGATTTTTTAAGAGCGACCGCTACCCTTTGCCCTAAAAAAATAGTTTATATATCCTGTAACCCCGAAACACAGGCAAGGGATATAAGCTTTCTCGTCCGCAAAGGATATAAGGTGCGAAAAATACAGCCGGTGGATATGTTCCCCCATACCGAGCATATTGAATCAGTCGCACTTTTAGTGCGCACTGATTCATCGATATAAATTCCCTGTCACGAATTTTCGATATAAGCTCCGCTTTCGATATGTGCTGCGCACTCGATATGCGCTGCGGCGCAAGAGGGGAATTTATATCATATCGAATGCGGCTTTGTCGCATATATCAAGGTCGCAAGACCATATCGAATTTTGCGAAGCAAAATATATCGACAAAAGAGGCGATGTTATGGAAAACAAAAACGAATTGAGAGAACAATCTATTGAATTTGCGATTGCCGTATCCGATGCCTGTGATAAAATAAGTGGCTTTTCCGTCTATGTCAATCAGCTTTTGAGTTCTTCTTCGTCCATAGGTGCAAACTTACATGAAGCCAAATATGCACAAAGCAGAGCGGATTTTATAAATAAAATGGAGATTGCGCTTAAAGAATCCTCTGAAACAGAGTATTGGTTGGAATTGATTTATCGAAAGACATTGTTAACCGAGGAACAATACCGTCATTTGAAAACTACTTGCGGAACAATTCGCCGCAAGCTGATTGCTTCCATAACAACAGCAAAAAGCTCTCAAAATATTAGGTAATATTGATTGACTGCTTTTGAACGGTTGCCGACCTAAAAAAACAATTGATGAGTGCGTGGTATTGATGTCAAGAGCAGACAAGTAAAGAATGAGAAAACGCCTTGAAATCAAAGAATGCCCTACTTTTAAGAACGAATAAAAGTGAAGGAATAAAAGATATGAAAACCCCAATAAGACTGTTCGCAGTAATGCTTGTATTCGTATTGACTGCAATCCTTTTTACTGCCTGTGCAGAAAATGTAGCAGAATCCCCTGCGGTCAAGTGCTATAACGGCACCTTTGAAGGTTCCAAAGAAAACGGTGTCCTATCCTTTAAGGGGATTCCTTTCGCAAAGGCTCCGGTCGGAGAACTTCGTTGGAAAGCGCCTCAAAGCGTTGAGGCATGCAATGAGACCTTTGACGCAACGGGTTACGGTAAAATAGCTTTTCAGCCATATGCTTCTTCCGAACCGGTAAGCTGGAATCCGGAAAATATGAGCGAGGACTGTCTTACTCTGAATATTTGGACGACAGGTGATACCGAAAAAAAGAAGCCTGTCATGTTTTGGATGCACGGAGGCGCATATTCTTATGGCAGCGCGATTGACACGCTGTACAACGGTCAGTATATGGTCGAGGAACATCCCGATATCGTTGTGGTAAATGCGAACTACCGTCTTGGACCTTTGGGCTACATAGACTTTACCGGTGTTGAAGGCGGCGAGAAGTTTCCGACTTCCGGTTACAATGGTCTTCTTGATCAGATTGAAGCTTTGAAATGGATTCAGCAAAATATAGAAGGATTTGGCGGCGATCCTAATAATGTCACCATCTTCGGCGAATCGGCAGGTGCAGGTTCTGTTTGTGCACTTCTCGTAGCGGAAGGAACGGAGGGGCTTTTCCAGCACGCCATTGCGCAGAGCGGCGGACTGAATTTTACCTATACGCATGAGAATTTTGCAAGATACGATGCCGCGAACCTGCTGTTAAAGAAAGCGAATGCAAGCTGCGTAGACGATCTTCTTAAACTCTCTGAGGAAGAATTCTTTGAAATTTA
>JAZUGP010000056.1:0-8554 GCA_045641225.1 Acutalibacteraceae bacterium | reverse complement strand
ATAGCCGCCGTCAGGAACGGGTCGGACGATTGCCGGGACGAGGACACCGTATTCTTTGATGCTCTCGGCAGTTTCCTTCATGGCATCATCGTCCCGGACTTGAAAGGGGTGGTTCGGAAACGGGTGCAGCTCCGACAGGGGGATATTGGTTATGACCTCCTGCGGGGGAGCCGTTTCCATTGGCATTTTGGTTTTGGATGTTGGCATAGGTTTTCCTCCTGTTTTTGGGTATAAAAAAAGACGCTTCCCGAAAGAAACGTCTTGAAAATACTACCTCAATATGCTGTTTTTAAGTGTAAATATCGCTGTCTGAAAGCCTGTAAACCATTGATATTACTGAGTTTTTCAAAAAAGTTCTGTAAGAACACTCGAACCATGAAAAAAGCAAGTCTAAAGACTTGCTTTTTTCAATGATATCCGTTCCTTGACGGAACTGGTGATATATTGCTTCGCAATATGATGTCCGCTTCGCGTATTAAGGAACGGATATTATATCATATCGCGTCAGCGATATATCATTAAATATTACAAGAATTCAACACCATACACCGATTTGCCGAAATATTTTTTTCGGTCACATAGACACAAACGGTGCTTAACCTGTTTCAAGTTGTGGCTTGCCGCTTTTATGCACCCAATTTGGTTAAAAAGTTTACCTGTTACTGTTGCCTTTTTTTATTTTTCGTGATATAGTAAATTATAAAAATACAAAGGAAATTATGCTATGAATTATTATGACCCGATGTTTTATTTATGCTCTGAAAAAATGCCGTTTGGCATTCGAATCGAGGTTGAGCTTAAATATGAAACAGACGGCAGTATGCTTGAGTCTGCCGTTAATACCGCGATAAAAAGATACCCTTATTTTGCAGTGAAGATTCTAAAATCCGGCGGAGAGCTTATTACCGTAAATAACGATCTGCCGATAAAGGTTTTTAAGGGTAATTTACCATATCCGTTAGGCAGTGCGGATGTAAATTATCATATTCTTGCATTATCGTATTTTAAAAATAAGATTAACTTTTACATAACCCATGTAATAACCGACGGCGCGGGTTTTATGCCCTTTATGAAATCGGTTTTATACTATTATCTTTGTAAATATTTGAAAACCGAGCTTCCGCAGGGTGATATAAGACTTTCGGACGATGCACTGCTTGAAGGCGAAGTGGAAAACCCTTACCCCGAAAAAGAAATGGCGGATGCTTTTCCGTTTTACACCGTTCCTGAAAAAGAGTTTTTAAGGCTTGCCGATTGCGGTTATGTTACCAACGGCACTCCCACCTCTTATAACTTCCGTGTAAAAGAGTCCGACATTATGAAATTCAGCCACGAAAACGATGCAAGTCCCTGCACGCTGTTTTCTGCGGTTATGGCAAAGGCAATATGGAATGTTCACCCTAATGAAACGAAGGACATTGTGAGTGCCATATCCTTTAATATGCGCCCCGCTCTTAAATCCGTAAATAACTACCGTATGCTGTGCAAAGCGATTATGGTGCGATATCCTAAACGGCTTGATGACATGGCGGTAAGGAATATCTGCACCTGCACAAGAGGTGCTGTAATGGTGCAAAGTCAGCCCGAAAATGTTCTTTTTTACGCCGAACAACAAAAGAAGAAGCTTCAAAAGCTGTTGAAGCTTCCCGATGTGAAATCAAAAAGCGATATTCTTTCAAGGATTGCTCTTGAAGATTCCGTAAACAACACCTTTTCGGTAAGTTATGTCGGCAGAGTAGATTATGGCAGCTTAAAGGAGCATATTGAAGGCGTGCGCTTTTTTACGGACGGTTCAACTTACAAAACCGTATTTATTGAAATATCATCCTTTAACGGTTGGTTTTACATTACGATGCAACAGGGCTTTTCAGGAGATGTATATTATAAGGCACTGTTAAAACAGTTTGAACAAAACGGCATTGAATATTTTGAGGATGGTCCGGTATCGATTGACACCCCGACTATTCTCTTACCTTCTTGCTGATGCAAGGACTAAAATCAGGATTTTTACACTTTCGTTATAAACACTCTCCCTACAAGCAGGGCTTGACCCATTTCGGGTTGTGCCTTGCTGTTATTTTTAAACTCTACCACGATGATAAAGTTTGTTATAAACACTCTCACCACAAGCAGGGCTTGACCCATTTCGGGTTAAGCCTTGCTTTTATTTCAAGTTTTTGCCACGTCAATAAATCCTGCCTTTAAAAAACATTTTCATTAATGTAACCGATAAAAACTGATATAATATTACTGTAGTAAAAAAATCAAAACTGATTTTAAAAGTTTGATTAAATAATTTTTAATCGGGTGAAAAATGAAGCTATTATATAAAATCTTTAATAAAGACCCCAATCGCAGGGAGAGCATTATTGCGGTAACCTCCGGATTGGGAGTTGCCGTAAATCTATCGGTAGCGGCGGTAAAAATCGCACTTGGTCTGATATCATCTTCCATCGCAATTATATCTGAGGGTGCCAATAACGCATCCGATGCCCTCACATCTATCCTCACGCTTATAGGTGCAAAGCTTGCGGGCAAACGTCCGGATAAAAAGCATCCGTTTGGTTATAAACGGATAGAATACCTTACCGGACTCGCAGTTGCGATATTTATTTCAGTTACCGGTATTGAACTTATTATTAGCTCCGTAAAGCTTATTTTTAATCCGGAAAAGTTAAATATTTCATATCTTGCCATAGGCATTATTTTTGTTTCTGCAGTTATAAAATACTTTCTCGGCATATATACAATTAAAATGAGCAAAAAAGCCGAATCCTCTGCGCTTAAAGCGGTTGGTATTGAAAGCCGGAACGATTCTTTTGCTTCGGTAATCACTATTTTATCGTCTCTTGTTTTTTTGATTTTTCATATCTCGGTTGATGCATACGCAGGTATCATTATTTCCCTGCTCATTATCAAGGCGGGATTCGGTGTTATACGGGAAACACTTTCGGAAATCATAGGCAGATCCGGTAAAAAAGATCTTGCCGATAACCTTTATCGGCTAATCCGCGATACAGACGATATAATCGATGCATCGGATATGATACTGCACAATTACGGTCCGGATATCTGGTCGGGATCGGTAAATGTTGAAATAGACCATAAAAAAACAGCCGGAGAAATATTTCAAATTCTTCATTCACTCCAGCTGAAAGTTTTATACGAATACTCTGTATATTTGGTATTCGGCATCTATGCTGTTGATAACGAACGTGAAGATGTTAATTCGTTACGTAACGCAATTAAAGATTTTGTTGAAAATCATAAGCACGTTAAAAGTTTTCACGCGGTTTATATTGAACCGAACACCGAAAACATTTACTGCGATTTAACCGTGGATTATGAGCTTAAAGACCAAAACAAACTGCAAAGCGAGTTTGAAAACTATATAAAAAAGCTTTATCCCAACAGCGAAATCAACGTTACCGTAGAAACTGAATATGTATAATTGTCTTACAGAAAACGGGCTGCAAAAGCATAAGTTTTTGCAGCCCGTTTATATTATTTACGCATATAGCCTTCAGTATAATAATCGACTATTTCTTTAATATTCTTTGCATAAGGATTGTTGCGATAATCGAAATTATAGCTGAATGTATAAGGCATCTTGCCCTTTGGCAATTGCTCAGTTTCCTCGGTTTTTTCCTCTATGGGCTCCTGAGCTTCTTCGTTTTCTTCCTTTACGATAACCTCTTTTGAAAGCTCTTCCGCAGGCTCGGTTATTTCTGCATTCGGTGCCTCTTCAACTTCTTTTTCGGTAATCGGGGTTTCGGTCTTCGGGTTGTCTGTAACCGCTGCAAACTTATCAACCACATAATTGAAAATGTCTGCCGAAGTGATAACTCTTAAATTAGTAAACTGCCAATCCTTATTAACTGCTCCGCCTAAAGCATCTATTTTCTGCTTAATAACGGTATCAGCAGCTGCTTTAACATCATTAAATCCGAAATCTTTACCGGATAAAACCGAAATTAAGGCATCGGCGACCTCTTTTGAATTTTCGAAGGTTCCGGTGGCACGGTAAACCTCATCCGAAGCATAAGCTATCATTGCCGCCTGCTCAGCCTTCTTTTCGCCGGCAGCAGGATCAATAACGGTTTCGGTTTTATTTGATGATTTTCTGAATTTTGAAAGAAGACTGTCAAGTCCCGCAAAGCTCATAGCACTCTTTGAACTGCTCTTAGAAGCCGATTTATCGCCGCTAAACAGTTTCTTTGCATTTTCATAATCCGAAGATACGGATTTCAGCGCTGCGGTATAATTGTAAAGTCCGCTTTCAAGCAATGTTGCCTCAACGTTTACCTTTGCGGTTGTTTTATAATCTTCGCCGGTCCAAACATTTGTGAAATTATACACCGTGCTGTTAAGTGTATAGCCCTTTGGAACATCGGTTTGTAAAAGAACATAGTCACCTGTGGGGAACTTGCCGTCCATAAGTCCGAGCACATTGAGTGCCGCGTAACCCACCTTATTGTTGCCGAACTGTGAAAGCAAATCCATAATTATTTCAATCTCGGTTGGCTCATCCTCAGGCGGTGTGGGCGGGGTCGGAGGGGTCGGAGGGGTCGGCGGCGTGGGAGGAGTGGGAGGATTGGGATTTTCAGGCTTCGGAGCATTTTGGATTTGATTTATAAGATCCGTTATTGCTTTAACCTGTTCCTCATCACCCATCTTGCAGAGCAATGCGGTAAGAGTTTCGCCGCTTATTTTTGCATCAAGCACCGGAACATCCACATCAGGAATAACAGCGGTTTCCGCTGCCGGCTCAGCAGATGCAAGCAGAGCGTTTGAGGACATAAGATTTACAGCATCCGCAGTGGCTTTTTCGTCCTTATTATCGTCACCGCTCAACCAACCGAAGATATTTTTAAAGAAATCGGCAATTTTTTGACCGAAGTTCTTTACTTTATTTCCGGTTTTCTCAACCTTTTCAACAATTTCGGTTCCCTCGTTGTAAACGTGAGGAATCATTGAAGTAACCTTGGCAACGCTCACGTTACTATCGGGTGTAAAAGTAACAACACCGTTTTCATCGGATACCGCCTGCAAAATGCCCGGCAGATTTACACCCTCAAGCTTATCATCAAGCTCAATTACCGTGCGAAGCAACTCATCGGTGGTTTCTTTATCAACATCTATCTCGCTTTCACCGTTTGAAATCTTGGTGCTGATACCCACAAGCTCGCTGAACTCTATGCCGTTTTCAACACTGTTTACGGTATCCTTTCCGAGAGCCACAAGGGCTTTTGTGAGCGCCTTAAACTGGTCACGGTTGAAAAGTGTGAACTGAGAGCCGGCTATCGGTGAATTGCCGGTGCCGTAGGATATCTCGGTGTTTGTAAAGGTTATATGATTTTCAACATGGTCAAACCATGTGCCGTTTGCACTGAAAAGCGAAACGGTTTTGTCAAGTCCGGCCTGCAGTGCACCTAAGCTTTCCGCGGGTGCAAGATTTGCAAATATATTGGAAAGTGTTATATTACCTGCGGTTTTCTTTTGAATGGCGGTATCGCCGTTTGAATTTTCAATAGTACCGTTCAAATTAAACTTTATACGGAAGCAATTCGTGCCTACCCAGCCGTCCCCCGGCGCGGTAACAGTTACATCATACACACCGGCACGAACATCGCTTAACGCATAGCGGCATCCGAGGTTTATCGGGAGTACAATTTTGCGGAAATGCTCTATAATCGCAGAATACTCCTCAGGGAGAAGCTCAGAAACAAGCAAATCATCTAAAAGCTTTTTACCCTTAATTATATCACCGCCGGTTAAGGCCTGTGCCACAAGGTCATCAAGGCTTACCGTAGCCATAACTGCGCTGTTGTAGGGCAGATTATATTCAAGTCCCTCATAGAAGCCGTCTCCGAGGTCGGCTTCTTTAAGTGTGACAACAGCATTCTTAGGCATATTATCAACAGCGAGAATGCTTGCGAGTTTTGATACTGCGCTGTTGTTAAGCAGATTGCCGATAGACTTTACCGATACCTTTTCAACCTCGTCCATAAGTCCCTTTTCACCGAGTATGTCATTTACCAACTCATCGGTAAGCACTTTGTTCATTTCGGTGTAGCGCTCATTATTAAGCACATCAAGAGAAATATCGGCAGTGCTGTCAACATTGGCGCTGTAAGTGAGGGTGATATCGTTTACGGGACAGGCAACATCTACCTCGTCCTTTTCAATCTTTTGATATATGAAATAAAGCTTTTCCTTACTTGAAGTGCTTAACTTACCGTTTTTGAATACAACATCATTTTCGGTTGTAAAGTTAAGTTCCGAAACATTATAGGTATCCTCAACAATCTTTTTAAAAGAATCAAGTGCGGCATAAAGCATTTCATTTTTTCCGGTATTTGTTGCTGTTGAGAAGTTTTCAGGCAGGTCAACGGTGATGGCTTCGCTCTTATACGACGTGGTGCTTCCCGTTGCGGTTATACCGGTAACGGAAAACGTGAGTGTATTACCTGATATTTTAGGTGCAAACTTACGGAAGGTGCTCCAAACAACATCTTCGTCGTTAAGTCCTGTAACTTTGGCTTTTTTATCGTTTGCAACATCATCGCCGTTTGCCAAAGAAAGCTTCTCCGCACCCTTTAAAATCCAATATCGGGTGAGCTTTACATTATCGCCCACCTTACTTGACCAGTCGTCATAAACGAGCTGATTAACACTTCCCGATACAAGCTCGTTACGGAAAGAATTAACCTTAACATAATCAGGACGTATAACCGATACAGCATACTCGTCACCCGAGTTTATGCCGATAGTGCGGCTCTCACCGCCATTTAACACAAAGCTTTCATAAACATCGTTAAGTGTAACTGTATATCTGTTCTTTATTAACGAATTGTTTGTAACGGTAAGTGTATTGGTGCCTTCACCGGCATCCGGCAGGGTACCCTCTACCGGTCCCAACGCAAAAGCAAAGCACGGTACCGAAACAAGCACCAATGAAATTACCACTAAAACAGCAATCAGTTTTTTCATTTATATTCTCCTTTTTGCTTATAATTGTATTTGATGATAAAACGTTTCAAAACAAAAAACAACAAATACTAACAGTATAATAATACATCAAAGTATACTGTTTGTAAATATATTTTTTACATATAATGGCGAATATCATACAAATACGGCAAATGTGTATTTTTTTAATGCTTCTGTTAATTTTCCATCTTATAATCTGTCCTTTACAAATGCCAACTGTTCCTCAACCGAAGATATACCGGTGCCGCCTTTACTGTTGCGGTTGTTAACGCAGTTTTCAAGGTTTACCGCATCATAAACATCGTTATCTATTAAATCGCTGAATGACTTATATATGTCTATCGGCAATTCTTCAAGAACGGTGCCGTTTGATATACAGTGCGACACTATCTGCCCCGAAATCTTATATGCCATACGGAACGGCATTCCCTTAACCACGAGATAATCGGCAAGGTCGGTAGCATTTATAAATCCTTTTTGCGCCGCTTTTTTCATATTATCGGTAAGGGCGGTCATTGAATATACCATACCGCAGAAAACATCAAGACAGTTTTTCACAGTATCACAAGCATCAAATATACTTTCCTTATCCTCCTGCATATCCTTGTTGTAGGCAAGCGGAAGTCCCTTAAGAACGGTAAGCAGAGAAATCAGGTCACCGTATACCCTGCCGGTCTTTCCGCGGACGAGCTCCGCCATATCTGAGTTTTTCTTTTGCGGCATAATTGACGAGCCGGTGGTAAAAGCATCGGAGAGTTCAACAAACTTGAACTCCCAGCTCGACCAAAGAACGATTTCCTCCGAAAATCTCGAAAGATGCATCATAAGAAGTGCTATATCGCTTAAAAGCTCTACCGCAAAATCGCGATCGGAAACACCGTCAAGTGAATTAAGACATACCGAGGAAAAGCCTAATTTTTGCGCTTCAAAATCCCTATCGGTGTTATATGTGGTTCCGGCAAGAGCGCAACAGCCTATCGGTGAAACATTTATCCGCTTGCGGCAATCGGTTATACGCTCGATGTCACGCAAAAGCATCATCGCATAAGCGAGCAAATGATGACCGAAGGTTATCGGTTGTGCACGCTGAAGATGTGTATATCCCGGCATAATGGCGGATTTATACTGTTGAGCCTTATCGGTAATAACCGATATAAGCGACTTGACCTTATTAAGTATTAAATCGGTTTCATCAAGCAGATAAAGTCTTAAATCCAGAGCCACCTGATCGTTACGGCTGCGTGCGGTATGCAGTTTTTTACCGATATCACCTATTCTTTTGGTAAGCACCTGCTCAACAAACATATGGATATCCTCGCTGTTTTCATCTATCTTAAGTCTGCCGCTTTCGATATCCTCAAGAATTAGGGCAAGACCGTCGGTAAGCTTATTTGCATCATCAAAGGTGATGATACCGCACCTTGCAAGCATAAGCGCGTGAGCCATACTGCCTTTGATATCCTGCTTATAAAGGCGATTATCGAAGCCTATGGACGAATTAAAATCGTCCGCAAGCTTATCGGTTTGACCATTTGTTCTGCCTTCCCACATTTTTGCCATA
>JAZUGP010000055.1:0-7681 GCA_045641225.1 Acutalibacteraceae bacterium | reverse complement strand
GTTGTGGGCGCGGTTATGAGAGAACTGAAAGACGGAAGCTTTAAGGTTTCATTGAGAACTCACGGTGATATTGATGCTTCGGCAATCTGCAGCCGCCTCGGAGGAGGAGGGCACGCCGGTGCCGCCGCGTGCACGATAAATGCAGGAAAGCAGCAGGCAACAAACCTTCTTCTTAAAGAAATAGGTCCCGAAATCCATGCACACAATATTTATTGATTTATCAAAACGGGCTGAAATATGCCCGATATATCCGCCCGTAGCATAGCTGGATAATGCATCAGATTCCGATTCTGAAGATCGGGGGTTCGAATCCCTCCGGGCGGGCCAGTTGATATTCCTCAGATTCTCTTGTATATCAAGGGAATTTGAGGAATATTTTTATTGTTCTCGTTTTTGATATAATGCTTTTGAGCGCCTTTTAACACTTTTTAGCACCCTAATTTGTACCCGAATTTGTACCCGAAATATTAAATGCAGCTTTTTCTAATCAACCCGAGCAGTAATATTGCCCCCTAATCCTTCGTTATGATTATAGATTCTGCACAACAAATGTTAACCGATGCTCCGGTTCTGCTAAAGTATCAGAGTCGGTTTTTTCTGTTTTGCATCAAAGAAAGTCTGAAATAATCGGATAAAAACACGCCGTTTTTGCTGAAATTCGGCAAGTTTAGGCATAAAAACCTTCAATATGTAGGATTTGCCAAATCAACATGGAAAGACAATTCAATGAGCCACGATATAATATATGCTTTTCTGATAGACTTAAAGCATGTTATTAAAACTTGGAACCAATGCTAAGTACTTGAGTATTGAATTGACTCAAAAGCTAAATCAAAAAGGATTTGGGTTAATAATTATTGGGCTGAACTAATCGTTGATTATATTTCTATTTTAGTTAAGAATTCTCCAACAAATGAGCCTATGCTTACAGCTTTTACTCTTTTCAAATAACACCATCACCATAAACAACAGCCCTTTCCGATTTTGTTCGGAGAGGGCTGTTACGTTTTATTGAAAAAAATAATATTAATAAATGTTTGTCGCTAACTTGATCATTGCCCCAATATGATATTATCCCACCGCAACCTCAACATTTTTTCCGCTGAAGGCAACTCCGTATTTGTAAATGGTCTTAACGCCCTTTGAGGTCATTTCGGTGTCATATTTCTTTTCTTCGATTTGCCGCAGAGCAATATCGGCAAGAGCTTTCAGCTCACTTTCTGAGCTGTCCTTTTCCGCTTTCAGTTCAATGATAATGCCGGGGAGTGTTTTCGCTTCCGGACTGAGCTGAATATCGTATCTTCCCTCACCCGATTCACGGTTTGAAGTGGTGTATGAGCCGCCGAGCAGGGCGCAGATGCCGAGCATAAAGCCATGGTAGAAGTTTTCCTTAGCGGTGTCAAAGCTGCTTACCGATTGAAGCAGCAATTTGCCAATGGTTTTCTTGAGCTTTTCGCCGTCGCCGGAGAAAATTGCTTCCTGCACAGCAATGGCGGTTGACTGCGGAATCATATTTTCAAGCTTTTGCAGAATCTCTTTTCGGTAAACAAGCGAGATTTCTTTATTCGGCAGAGCGACCTCACACATAAAATCACCGCTGATTGAAACGGTTGATCTGATAACCTTTAAATAGCCTGCAACAAGCAGAAAGCTGTAAAGCGATGACGGATTGCTTTTGACCTGAGGATATATGACACTTGTATCGATATAAGTTGTGAATGAGCCGCCGTTTACAAGAGAGGTAAGCTTCTGATAGATTTCGTCATCGGCTTCACCTATTACTTCGCCGATAATATCATTGCTTCCGGTGGAAAGCCAGAACGCCCTCGGCTCGCACTTGTTGCTGAAATAGTTTATTACCGACCATGGATTGAATATCTCGGTGCTCCCAAAACGGTATCCGTCGTACCATTCGCAAACCTCATCGAATTTCTCCGTTTTGCCGTAATACTTTGCCATTTCTCTGACTTCGTCGGCGGTAAAACCGAAATATTCGCTGTATTTGCTGTCAAGCACTGAATTGATAACGATGTTATTGAGCCCACTGAAAATGCTTTCCTTGGCAACACGCAGAATGCCCGTCAAAAAGCCATAAGCAAGATGTTTGTTATCCTTGAGACAGCCGGAAAGAAGATTTCGCATGAAACCGATAACATCTTCATAAAAGCCCTTGGTGTGTCCCTGCTGAATGGGCGTGTCATATTCGTCGATAATAACTACGGCACATTCGTTGTGGTGCTTATGGAGCATCTGTGAAAGATATTCAAGCGCATGAGAAAGGTCAACCGTAGAGGCGGCTTTTGATACTATTTTTTCGAAAAAGTCTTTTTCTGTTTTGTCTAAAGCCGCACTTGCCTGCAGTTCGTTGTGACGCTTGAATTCCTGAGCAAAGATGTTTTTGATTTCTTCAAGAGTATCCTCCCAAGTGGTATATTTCACATCCTTGAAGGTAATAAAGATAACCGGATATTTTCCTTGATAGGCACGGTATTTTTCGCCGCACGCCCATATCTTTTTATCGGTAAAGAAGCGTGATGTGTCTTCTTCCGACTTTTCAAAGAAGGTGCGCAACATATCCATATTCAGTGTTTTTCCGAAGCGGCGCGGACGGGTGAACAACGACACCATCGGACGCTCATCAAGAAAATCACGAATCATCAGGGTCTTGTCAATATAGTAATACTCTGTAGAAGCAAGCCGATAATCGGAAACACCGACCGGCAGAGGAAGATAGCCTGCCTTTTTGCGTTTGGCATAGGCACCCGTTTTAATGCGCTTATCTGGCGGCTTTTCGGCATCGGCGGGAATTGACCAATCACGACCGTTTTTAACTGCACCTTCAATTCTTCCGCTGCGGCAAAGATTTGTTACAGATCTTTCAGAAAGGTTCCAAAGCCTTGCGGCTTCTTTTGCCGATATATATTCAGCCATATACTATCCTCCTAATATATTTTCAAGCATATTATAGCCGTATATCAGTAGTATGTCAATATCTTTCGGCAATATATCTGATTGTTTTGACAATATACCGAAAAAGGCGAAGCAGGCAGCTTGATGAATGTCAGGCTACCTGCTTTTTTTATATGAAATCTTTGATACCTTTAATATTGTGCTAAATCGTGTAGTATTGTGTGAAATCGTTCTGCTTTGTGGCTAATCGTTCCGCCAATTATCCGCAATCTCATCGGGGAAAGTATCCAGAATTTCTTCAAACATCTTTGGCGGAAGATCGTCCTTCATTTGGGATAGCATCATAGCGGCAAAATCCGCGGTTGTTGTCGGCTCATCCTCAGCGAGAGAGAGCGAATGGATGCAGCCGTCTGTTTCCCAAACAACGATTTCTCCCTTTCGGAGCAGTTTTTCAACCTTGTCTGCAATGCCGTTGTCTCTGCCGAACTCACTTTCGATGATGTCCCGTGTCATGTCAATCGGATGGACGAGGTTAAGCTCTCTTCCGGAAAGGGCAAATTTCGTTGTTTCTCTGAGCCCTCTGTACTCCTTTTTTGTCATGCAAGGTCCCCTTTCATATTCAATTGGAAGCGCATTATAGCGTCCCATTTCGAATTTGTCAAACGGATTTCGGGGCAAAAATCAATAATTCACAAAAATTTCATATAAAAATATTCTCAAAAAGCCGAATTTCTTACGTATAAATAGAATTTTGGCTTTTTTGTCTTGCATACTTTGTCACAAGCAGCGACGAACCTAAACGAAAAGCGTTGCAGACCAAGGCACTTGTTGAAATTCAACAAAAAACTTTTTTATCTTTGTTGAATTTACCGTGTGATTTTTTCAAAAAATCTTGCATACTTCGTTGTCCGAAACAGAAATGGACATTTAGGTGCGAGACGGAAGGGAGGTGAACAAAAATGAAAACACCGGTTCTCAGAACTATTCGACAGACTATGGAAATAATAAGCAAAGATGATCCCGAAACAGCGTTTTCCGAAAAAGCACTCCGAGCACTGGTTGCGGAAGGACGAATTCCATGCCTCCAGATAGGACCCAAATTTTTGGTTGATGTCAACGCAGTCAGAAAGTGCATGGCAGGCGAAAGGCTAAAACAGAAAACACAAAAAGGTACCAACGACGACCAGCTTAGGCTGTGGTAAATCTTAAAATTATAGCTGTGCTATCGGCTGAACGGGCAAATGAAAAACCCGGCCCCCAAGGGTGAAGGGGAGAAAGATTATTATGGATTATAATTGTGAAACCGTAAAGAAAGAACTGAAGGTTAAAGAAGCTATCAACAGAATGGAAAAGCTCGGCGTAAATGCCGATATAATTGTTAGGTTTAAAAATGGCGATATCTGTTGCTGTGAACCGATGTTCTGCGCATATCATACACTCAGCAAGGCAGAACTGGCAGAGATAAAAAAAATTGAGAGCGAGTATAACGTTGTTGCATATTGCATGATCCGTTCATATACCAGTTGTGGAGTTATGGACTCATATCTATATGTGAGTGATTACGAGGAGGATTGGTATCTGGACAATGAAGATTTAAGTATAGGCGAAGCTTTAGCATATGTCTATAATCGCACAACGCCGTCAAATTCGGAGTTTGGAATTATCGCAATTGATGTAACGGATGACCTGATATTGAGGAGGGTATATTAAGATGGAAGAAAACTTATTTACCGTCACGATGATGGATAACCGATACAACAAGAATCTTCACCCGGAACCGTTGGACCTTGAATCATTCATTGAATTCATGGAAAAGCCCTATGAAGAGGAAGAAAAAGGGCTGCACGCTTGTCTCCTTGGTGAATGCACCTATGAGCTTGAGGCTGACGGTAAACGCCACCGCAGGGTGGTCAATCGGTGCATGGGATATCTGGATGCAGATGACCCTCAGCCGGATTTTCTTGACAGATGCCGTGAGTTCTTTGAATTTTGGGGCACCCAGTGGGCACACTACAACAGTTTCTCGGCAACACCGGAACGGCCGAAAATGAGGGTAGTTTTTCAATTTTCCCGAACAGTCACTCCGGAGGATTATAAAAAAATAATGCGGGCGGTGTGCTATGACATCGCTCGCAACTCAGATGAAATTGACCCCGTTTCGACATTACCGTCGCAGTTGATGTTTTTGCCGTGCGTGAACATAAATCTGGATGAGCCCTATTATCACTGGGGTATCTCAGAGGGATCGGCTTTTGATGTGGACAAATTTCTTGAGTGGATCGATATGAATTTTGAGGGTTATTATGACCAATACACATCATCGACCAAAAGTGTCGCAAAGACGGAAATCGCAACGAGCCGAAAAGCAACTGCATTTGACCCGACGGTTGAATACCTGCCCTGCGGGCTCAAGGATCCCCGGAGTCTTAATAGTATCATCGCCTCATTTTGTCGTGTGTATGATATTCCTGCCGTTCTTGATGACCTGATACCCGGTACATACATAAAAGATGGTTCAAGGTATCAGCTCGCTTCGTCAAGTTCTCCTCCGGGAGCAATGATCAAGCCGGATTCGGACGAGCAGTATTTCTATAGTTTACATCGCACGGATCCGATTTACGGCAGGGATGTCAATGCGTGGGATTTAACGCTGCATCATATGTTTTCGGGTGATTCGGATGCTATGTATGAGTGGGCAAAATCGCTGCCAGAGGTTCAAGTCCTTGAAAAACAACGCCACGAAAAGTGGAAACACTCCACTCCTTCGGACTAAAACGGTTAAATCATCAAATTATGAAAATCATCTTGCATACTGCAATGTAAAGATTAAACGGAGAGCGGGGATCCTATCCCCGCAGATTCCATATTAAATATTATGGTCCCTGGCCGGTTACCATGAGGACGACCTGAAATGACAGGGGAAAATTAAATAATCCCGTCCCACCGAGGGCAGGCAGTTTTTAGAGCATGTAGTCTCTGCCGTGAAATCAAAAAACAAAGGGTATCCTCTGCCGGCGCTTACAGATCAGAGGACGGACGCAACAGCTGTTACACAGAGCTGTCGCCCGAGAGAGACGCTGCGTATCGACTCCCGAATCTTCACCGGATCGGTTATAAAACAGATACGGGGGGAATTTGTAGGCTGTAAAGCCGGGGCATTCCGTCACTCGCCGATATTTTCGGCGTATAGAATCGGGGCAAATGGTTCTAAGTGGGCGGTCTTACTGTGTAAGGCATTTTTTATTTTTTTGCTTCCCGCCGGGGGGCAATTGCGGCCAAATGAAAGGATATATTTAAAATAATTCCTTTCGAGAAAAAACGCAACAAACCCGGCAAAGCATTAAGAAAACCATGTGCTTTGGTATTCTAAATTTGATTAAACCTGATATATATGACTTTACCTGTTTTGACTTAACCTTATTGACTAAACCTTTTTTCTGTTTGACAAAACCTCAGTGTGTTGTCAGAGCATTTTTTCACTTGCAGAATAATTGTCGCAAACAATCGGCTACATCAAATCTTCATCTTGCGTCCAAAGATAATGCTGTGAAACGACGGAAACGCGTCCGTGGCCCAAACAATTTGAAACGTAAAGTAGGGCTCGGCGGTCGTACTTTTTCCCTTTGCGGCCATTGCGGCATACATAAACACCGCCTTGGTAGCGCTTGCCCGTGCCGGCGTTAGTTGAGTCGTACGGAATATCGGATATTTTTCTTGCCACCGACCGGTAGACTCTTCCGGCATACTCGGCTCGATATCCGTGGATATCTGCGGCAGAGGGGATGATGGGGAAAACTTTGTCATTGCCCGCTTTCTGCATCAACCGTAATACGGTTTCGATTTCTTTAGGACTGCCGATAATGGGTGCTTCACGATATTTACCCCCTTTGGAGCCGGAGTTGATGATGATGAAGTAATGTCCATCCTGCTCAATAAACTTGTTCCCACGTAGGGCAGATAACTCTGCTCTGCGTAGACCTGTACACTTACAAAAAGTTACTAAATCCGAATGACGTGACTCGGAGAAGTGCCTATCCCTTGTTTTACTCCCACGTGATCTTGTTATGTTCTCCATTTTTCGGGCAGGTGTGCTGACGTGGAACTCTTCCGATGATTTCCCATACAGTTTTGCCAAAGCGGCAAGTTCCATTTTCAGCGTGTAAGGGGACAGATTTCTGCGTGAGTAAATCCAATCCTTAATGTACGGTTCACATTCCCGTACGGTTTTACAGCCGTATTGCTCCTTACACCACTTGACGAAGTATATATTATGCTTCAGGTATGTCCGATAGGTTCCGTAGCTGTAAATATACTGATCTGCTACGCCTCTTTTCTTGTCATCATACCTGCTGCAACCAATTTTCAGCTTTGAGTCCAGTATCTCCTGCACCTGTCGTGTGAGGGATTTTTTGTTTTTATGCCCCATAACATCAACTCCATTAGGTTTTTTGTTAAAGCTAAGCATACCCACATTTTTACGCTCATAAAAGCAGTGTGTTATGGTTCACACTCAACATATCCGTTTACCCGTGCATTTTCAATGCTCGTGTAACCGTATATGGCACATCGGAAGCCGATGTGTTGCGGCTGAGAGCTTGTTCATCCCTGCCGCAAAATGCCGCCCACAAACGTGAGCGGCAATGCGAGGGTTTTGGCGTTACCGCCTGATTTGCACCTTAAACAATGGCGTCGATGAGTTCTGCATCAAGCAGATTCTCCGCTGTGCAGAGTTCTCTGCGGCTGAGCAATGCTACGATTTTTTCGCGATCTC
>JAZUGP010000054.1:0-28597 GCA_045641225.1 Acutalibacteraceae bacterium | reverse complement strand
TGTCATCATCAGTTCTCCCGATATTGCCGTAGGCGATACCGTAACCTTAAAAGTCGGAGACACCGAATCGGAAGTCACCGCCAACAATACGAAAAATGGTGGTACGGGTAGCTTTGGCAATAAAGGCGGATTTAACCCCAGTGACAAAAACGGACAAAGAGGTTCCTCCGATCAGGGCGGTCAAAACCCGTTTGAAAACAAAGACGGCAATACGCCACCGGAGCTGCCAAGCGGTTCGGGTGAAGGCGGAACATTTCCGCAAAGGACAAACGGCGACAATAATCCGCCGCAAAAACCGGACGGAAACTTTTCCGGTGGTGATATGCCGGGAGGACAGAACGGCACACCGCCCCAAATGCCAAACGGCGGTAATGGAGAAAGACCGCAAATGCCGAACGGTGAGCAAGGGAAAGGCGAAAGCGGTCAATTTGATACATTTTCCGGTGACAAGCAAAATCCAAACGGTCAGCGTGAAGAAATGCGGCCTGAAGATAATGAAAAAACAGATTCACAGAACAAAAAGCAAACGGATAAATCGTTCGATCCTACCATATGGGTGTTGATAGCAGTGTCAATCATTGTATTAGCCGGTGGGTTATTCGTAGTATTCAAAAAGAAATATTAACAAATATCGGCAGGGAGTCCCTGCCGATATTTGTCTGTACTTATTTAATTCGATTTGTTATTCCCACTTTTTTTCTGGAGCTTTACTTAACACATTTTGTTTAGCAATTATTGTTCCTTATGCTTTGATTATCTAATGTCTCCGTATTACCCTTGGTTAAAAAGCTCCTGTTATCATTTCGTTATCAGGGTTGATATCTCCGATAGTCGCACCATGGATAATACTCAAGTGGTATGTAGGTATTATAATGGATTTTTGGGACTAAATCAACCGCATATCATTTTTTGAAAACAAACAGATATTCATGCGCTATTAACAGAAAATTATACTTTACGCTGTTTGTTTTCCAATATCCTGTAGCTTTGCAGTTATGCTGCTCTTTTATGATGATTTCTTTCAATTTGAAACCTGCCTCCTCAAAGATATGCATGACATCAAACGACATCGGAATCATACATCCTTTTTGGCGGGTGTCTCCCATCAGAACGGCACAGAACTTATCTTTTTTCAACACACGGTAGCTCTCTGTAGCTACCGTTTTCATTTCTGACAGAAAATCTTTTACTTTCAGCAAAGACAAATCTTCAGGGATATCTTCACTATATTGAATTATATCTGCATAAGGCGGATGAGTACAGATAAGATCTATACTGCCATCTGGGATAAAATCCAAATGACGAGCATCACCTTTATGAAGATATACTTTCCCGTTAGCGCCTTCGTGTTCAAAGCTAATTTTTTCTCTGCATCGTTCGAGAGCAACGTCATTGACATCGACACCGATAATATCCCGGTTGAGCAGTTTTGCTTCAACAAGAGTGGTGCCTCCGCCGGCAAATTGATCGAGCACCATATCTCCTTCTTTTGAATACCGTAGAATAATATTCCTTGGAATATACGGAGACCAATTTCCTCTCCATTTTGCGTCGTGTGTCGCCCAATCGCCGCGCTGCGGGAACGACCAATGTGTTGTCATTTCGAGTTCAAAATCTTCTGGTTCCCACTTAGTGATTTTCTTTGTCATTATTTGAAAACCTCGCTTATAACACCATTTTCCAAATCTTTGATGTTATAAATATTTTCCATTATATCAAAGGTTTCTTCAAGATTGTTGCGTGCGCTTGTCCAACCTTTTCCGTCAGTAAACCACACAAAGGTAAATCCTTTTATTGTGTCTGTTTCCAATGCAAGGGTTTTGTAGCTTCTTGCGGTTTCATTAAGTTTGCTACCTCCGCCACCATAAAAGTTTGTCTCAATGGCGTATATCATAGTAGGAGTTTTCACCACGAAATCAAAGCGCTTTTCCATTTTTCCTTGGTTAGAAATGGCAGAAAGATCGATCCCCCATTTATCAGTTATTTGATGTATGTACATTTCTTTGAAATAGGTTTTATCCTTAACAAAGCCAGCTTTTTTGATAAAACCTTCAACCAAATCCTCCATCAAATGACCACCACGATTCTTACGACCATTAGAATCCAGTCCGGTTTCAACGCCCGTTGCATAATCCACAAGGTTGTTGATTATATGGTTTTCCAGCAAATCAAACAGCCCTGTTTGCTCCATAAAATAAGAATACCGTTCATAATAGGAGTTGGAGTTTGGAGGATATTTACCAAAATCAAATCTATAAGAATATCCGCCGTTCTCGTCCTGACAGTATATTTCGTTGGTTCTGACCGCCAAAAGCAGGGGGATACATTTCATAACTTCGGGATATTTCTTTATTAAGGCTTTGAAGTCTTCTTTGATGTTTTTCGAGCCAATAAGGGAATTGAGAATATTTAATTCCACCTTAATACCATCAACATTACGATGTACTTTTTCAAAGTCTATGTAATATCCATAGTCTGCAATACTGTCACGAAAGCCAGCTAACCAACTGTTAAAATTTCTGCTCATAGCAAATCTCCTTTATTCTTTTGCTTTACACGGTTTTCCTGCTTCGCAGTGTGCAGCACGACATGCTCGACAATATGATTGCGGAATATATCGACCGTCTCCCATATTTCTATAACCGAATTCTTGCTCTATTTCATCCTTGTCGTAAGCTGTTTTTCCGCAGCAAGGACATTGTGCATATTCTCCGTAAGGCATATAATTTGACCTCCTCAAAAATTGGATATAAGTAATTCTTTTATTTTTCCTCTTGCTTCGCTGTTACAGTTAATCATTCGGGTTGCTTCAACACGCTTGATTTTATGGGAAGAATAGATATTATCAAAGAAATCGTCGTCAGTATTTGAGTTTTTTGGATCAGAGTTGCTGATGACAACCTTTGCACCTTTTCGGTGCATATCATCTACAAATTTTGCCAGCTCAATCTGTTCTTCGTCATTAAAAAGGTTTTCTGTATATGCCGTAAAACTTGCAGTATCGGTAATCGGACGATATGGGGGATCAAAATACACAAAAGTGTTGTCGTCTATAAAGTCAGCGGAATCTCTATAATCTCCACAGACAATAGTAACGTTCTGAAGTACTTCTGATACAGCACGCAAATTATCCTCGTCGCATATAAGCGGATTCTTATATGCACCCATAGGGACATTGAAAAGTCCCTTTTTATTTACTCGGAACAAGCCATTAAAACAAGTTTTATTTAAGAAAATCATCAGGGCGGCTTTTTCAATGTTTATGCTTGCGTCACCATTGACTTTTAAATCATTAAAGCGTTCGCGTTTTTTAGAATAGTATTCCTTACGATGTTCTGTATCAGCAGGAACAAATTCATTTTGCATTTCTTTCAGCATTATAACAAGGTCATCAATATTGTCTCTGATAATGAGATAGGTATTGATAAGTTCAGCATTAATATCACTGATGTAAACTTCATCTAAGTCATACTTGCTCAAAATATCAAAGAGAACAGCACCGCCACCAACAAATGGCTCAGCATATTTTGTAATCATTCCATCCTCAAATGGATAATATTGCTCAATCTCCGAAAGAAGCTGTCCTTTTCCGCCTGCCCACTTTAAAAAGGGTTTTACTTTTTTGCCGTCTTTCTTAGAATAGCGCACGCTTCTCGCGTCGATAGGTTTTCCGGCAGTAGTAGGAATAATCCACATATTGCCGACCATTGTTGCATTTTCAATTCTGCTTTTAGAACAAAGAACAGCAACTCGTCTCTGTGAAATACCCCATTTATCGGCCGCTTCTCTTGCAGACATATATTCCATAACCGTTCCTCCATTTGCCTTGTTTGATAATATTATATTCGATATCTCGAATAATAGCAATATCATTTTGAAATATCATGAAAAAGTTGCAATTTGCAAAAAAAGCGGCAGGGATTTCTCCCCGCCGCCGTGTCAATTTATATTTACTTGTTCCACCGGTATTATTCCCACTCTATCGTGGCGATTGGCTTGGGTGAAAGGTCATAAAGCACGCGGTTTACACCCTCAACCTCGTTTAAGATGCGGTTTGTGATTTTATTTAACAGCTCATAGGGTATCTCCTCTATGCTTGCCTTGGTGGCGTCCACACTGTTCACGGCGCGGATTATCACCGGCCATGCCCAAAGGCGCTTGCCGTCCTTAATACCGGTTGAGCGGTAATCCGGAACGGTGGTGAAATACTGCCATACCTTGCCCTCAAGTCCGGCAAGGGCGAACTCCTCGCGCAAAATCGCATCCGACTCTCTTACGGCCTTAAGACGTTCTCTCGTGATAGCGCCGGTGCAACGAACACCGAGTCCGGGACCGGGGAACGGCTGACGGTAAACCATTGTATCGGGCAAGCCCAAAGCTTTGCCTACCTGCCTTACCTCGTCCTTATACAAAAGCTTTACGGGTTCAACAAGCTCAAACTGCAAATCCTCGGGAAGACCTCCGACATTGTGGTGAGCCTTTACACCGTTGCTTTCGAGTATATCGGGATAAATGGTTCCCTGCGCCAAAAAGGCTATATTTTCCTGCTTTCTTGCCTCTTCCTCAAACACGCGGATAAACTCGGCACCTATGATTTTGCGCTTTTCCTCGGGGTCGCTCACCCCCGCGAGCTTATCGAGGAAACGGTCGGTAGCATCAACATAAACAAGGTTTGCATCCAGCTGGTTTTTGAACACCTCTATAACCTGCTCGGGCTCACCCTTGCGCAAAAGACCGTGATTTACGTGAACGCAAACCAACTGTTTGCCCACAGCTTTTATAAGAAGCGCGGCAACTACCGAGCTGTCAACACCGCCTGAAAGCGCCAGCAAAACCTTTTTATCGCCTATCTGCTTGCGAAGTGCCGCGACCTGCTCATCAACAAACGCGTTTGCAAGAGCCGCCGTGCTTATTCGCGCCATATTTTCGGGACGAACGTTACTATCCATAAATATTTCCTCCATATTTTTCGTTACAAGTAATTATACAGCAAACCGCTCGATTTGTCTATAAAAATCGAGCGGTTTTTTATAAAAAAATATCGGATTGAATATTTAAAAATCAGTCCTCGCTGTAGATGACCGTAAGGTCGGGGTGAAGCTTTAAAATCGAGGCGGGAACGGCAGGTGTTACGGGACCGTTCAATGCCTTTTCAAGTATTTCCTTTTTTGCCTTGCCGTTTGCCACAAGCAGTATCTTTTTTGCCTGCATAATAGACATCATACCCATTGTGATTGCGGTTTTGGGAACATCATCCTCACTGTTGAAAAAGCGGGCATTTGCCTTTATGGTGGACTCATCAAGCTTTACCTCGTGGGTTTCGGCGGTAAAGCAGTCATCCGGCTCGTTAAAGCCTATGTGACCGTCAAGCCCTATTCCCAAAAGCTGTAAATCAATTCCGCCGATACTCTTTATATAGTTATCGTAGTCGTTACCCTCTTTTTTAAGGTCCTTTGCGCAGCCGTTGGGAACATGTGTGTTCGCCTTATCAATATTTATATGATTAAAGAGGTTATCATTCATAAAATAGCGGTAGCTCTGGTCATTGCTCACATCAAGACCCACATATTCGTCAAGATTAACGGTGGTGACCGCCGAAAAATCAACTATGCCCTCTTTATTTCTCCTTGCAAGCTCCTTATAGGTACCAACGGGGCTTGAGCCGGTTGCAAGACCGAGCACGCAGTCAGGCTTTACAATAACCTGCGCTGCAATTATATCCGCCGCCTTACTGCTCAGTTCCTCATAACTTTTCGCGTTGATAAACTTCATAAATATTCTCCTTTATTTACGTATCACAATTTCCTTTTGTGATTTTACTATGCAATTTTCGGGATAAACTCCTCTTAGTGACGTAAGCGGATAAACCGAGGTGTTCTTGCCTATCACCGTGCCGGGATTAAGCACACAACCGCAGCCTATATCGGCGCCGTCCCCCAAAATGCCACCTATTTTGCGAAGCCCCGTTTCAATATCGGTATCGCCGTGGATAACCACCGGCTTACCGTCCGACTTGAGATTTGAGCATATAGAACCGGCACCCATATGAGCATGGTTTCCAAGCACCGAATCGCCTACATAATTATAATGCGGAACCTGAACCGTGTCAAGCAATATGCAGTTTTTAAGCTCGCTTGAATTACCTATAACGCAGTTTTTTCCGGTTATCACATTTCCTCTTAAATACGCACCGGGGCGTATCTCGGTGCCGTGACCTATAATTGACGGGGCTTCTATCGTTGCGGTGGCGGCGATTTTAACGTCACGCCCGATAAGCACGCCCTCTTTAAGCAGGGTGAAGCCCTCTATTCCGTTATCAAGCAGTTTTGATATAAGATTTTTTATATCGGGAAGCATCTGCCACGGATATTCGCAGGAATTGAAAAAATCCTTTAAATATTCGGTATCACAGTTATAAAGCTCGCATGTTTTGACCTTTTTATTCACTTATATGGCCTCTTTCCTTTATTTTCTCCGCTACCTTTTCGGCATACTGCTTACAAAGTTCTTCCGATACGCATTCGGTCATTATTCTTATCACCGGCTCGGTGCCGCTTTCACGCAAAAGCACCCTGCCCTCGCCGTTTATGAGCTTTTCCACCTCACCCACGGTGTTTAAAACCTCGCTGTCGCTTACCGCTGCCTTTTTATTCTTTACCCTCAGGTTTTTAACGTACTGCGGATAGAGTAACACCGGCTCTCTTAACTTGCCTAACGAAAGCTTGGTATCGCAAACCTCCTCGGTGAGCATAATCGCCGTGAGTATGCCGTCACCCGTGGTTGCGTATTTTTTAAGAATAATATGTCCCGACTGCTCGCCGCCGATGGCAAAACCGTTTTGCTGCATACACTCGTAAACAAAGCGGTCGCCCACCTTTGTTTGCATAACCTCTATCCCCGCCTTTTTGAGAGAAGCGAAAAATCCGCTGTTTGACATAACGGTGGCAGCTACCGTGTTGTTCGCAAGCATACCGCGGGCTTTAAGCCGTTTTGAAAGTATATACATAATGCAGTCACCGTCCACCTCGGCACCGTTTTCATCAACAGCTATACAGCGGTCGGCATCGCCGTCAAACGCAAAACCCATATCAAGATGCTGTTCCTTTACGACGCGGCAGAGTTTTTCTATATGCGTGGAGCCGCATTCTTCGTTAATATTGAAGCCGTTCGGCTGATTCCCGACTATCACGGTTTGAGCACCCAGCGCGTCAAAAACCGATTTCGCTATCATCCACGAGGCACCGTTTGCGCAGTCAAGACCGATTTTTAAGTGGCGGTAAGAGTTTGAGGCGAGCGAGATAAGGTAACCCATGTATCTGTTTCTGCCCGAAACATAGTCTATTATGGCACCTATGCGGTCGCGTTTTGCAAGCGGAATGTCATCACCCTCAACACCTATGGCAGCCATATTCCCGTCTATATAAGCCTCTATATATGCGGCAGCGTTATCGTCGAGCTTCTCGCCGTAACGGTTTATCACCTTTATGCCGTTATCGTAAAAAGGATTATGAGAGGCGGTTATCATTATTCCGCAGTCAAACTCATCCTGACGGGTTACATAGGAAACACTCGGAGTTGTGGTAACGTGAAGCATATACACATCAGCCCCCGAGGCGGTTATTCCGGCGGCTATTGAGTATTCAAGCATATAGCTTGAACGGCGGGTATCCTTGCCGAGCACTATCCTCGGGCGGTAGCCGGGGGTTTTACATCCCGAAAGAGGCGCCGAATAATACCAGCCCAAAAATCTTCCCACTCTGTAAGCCTGCATTGAGGTAAGATTTAAGTTTGCCTCGCCGCGAAAACCGTCAGTACCGAAATACTTATTGTGACCCGTATTGCCCGCTTCGGCCTTTTTAACCTCCACATTTTCATGCAAAAGCTCATCGGCGGAAACCCCGAAAAGCCTGCATATCTGCAAAACCTTGTCAATCTGCGGAAGGGCTGAGTCCATTTCCCATTTTGAAACACTTTGCCTCGAAACATTGAGCTTTTCGGCAAGCTCCTCCTGTGACATATCAAGAGCGGTCCTTAAGTATGTTATTTTTTCACCTATAGTCATATTCATCACCCGTTTTGTCATTGAATTATAACCTGTTTACCATTAATATATAATACCGCGGTAAACTTTTCAAGCAACAAAAGTTTGAAAAGTTTGCAACCTGCGGTTGCGATATACCGGTTTTGAGTTTAAAATACTCTAAAATACCGTAAGATTATTTCAGATTTTGTAAACTTTTATTTACCGTTTTATTATTTGCATAAAGTGTTTACCTTATGTAAAAAGTTATGTTGCAAAATAGGTGTTTTGATGATAAAATCACATTATTGAAAGCAGCATAAGCATCTCGCGTATTCTCATATAAATTGTTTCGGCATCGGTAATCGGAAGCGGGTTTACTCCAACCCCCGCCTCAACCGTAAATCCCGGCCGGTTAAACTCTTTTATAAACCAATCCTTAAATCCGCCGCCCGATGCAATACCGCAGGGCTCATCAAGGGCATAGCCCGAGGAGGACGAAAGTATCTGTGCCATCTGTTCGCTTTTGGGAGGTTTTTTGTCCCCATAGGTCCAGTATATTACCTCGCCCTGAGTGTGAAACGCGGCAACGTGGGAAATATCGGAGTTTCGGCAAAACTCACACAGCGCCGCCGTTTCCGGCTCGCTTTCGGGAAACGGGCCGCCGTACCTCGTGGCTGCGGGGCCGAATATTCCGGACTTTTTCTCCTCGTTTTTGAGCTTTACCCAATCCGCGTCAAAGTTATGATTTAAATCAACACCGCGGAGATTTGAGTTGTAATGCGCATAATCACCCGAGCAGAGATTTCGTATCTTTTCGGCAAAGGGTGCCGTTGCGGTTTTACCGTGAATTGCTATTTCGCAACCATCGGGATTTACACGGGGGATTATCACAACGCCCCTGCCATAAAGCCCTTTTTTAACGTTTATTCCCTCTACCGCGCCGTCATTTTCAAAGGCAAGGCAAAGCTCCTCAATAAACTTAACCAACACATTTGTTGTTATATGCTCCGAGGAATGAAACGCACCGGCAAGCAGTACATTATCGGTGTTTCTGCCTATCCTAACGGCATGGATTTCCCTGCCTGCCACACTTTGTCCTATCGAAAAGCGGCGGAGAAAGGGGTATCTTTCGCATAAAAGGTCAAGCGTTTTTGTCAGTAATCTGTAATCAAAGTTACGGTTTATATCTTGCATTTTAAAGCACCTCGTAACTAATATATTAAAAGGCGATGTTTTTAATGAATCTTACCGAAAAGCAATTATCAAAAGAATATATTTACAGCGGTCGGGTGATAAAGCTGCGCAGGGATACCGCTCTGCTGCCAAACGGCAAAACCGCCGAAAGAGAGGTAATAGAGCATAACGGCGGAGTGTGTGTTGCCGCGATAGACGATAATGACGAGGTTTTACTTGTAAGGCAGTACCGCTATCCTTACTCGGAGGAAATACTCGAAATCCCCGCCGGCAAGCGCGACAGCATAGATGAGGATCCCCTTACCTGCGGCAAGCGTGAGCTTAGGGAGGAAACCGGCGCCACCGCATCGGATTACAGATTTTTGGGTGAGCTTTACCCCACGCCCGGCTACTGCGGAGAAATAATTTGGCTATATGCCGCAAAGGGACTTTCTTTCGGGAAGTGCGAGCCCGATGACGATGAGTTTTTAAAAACCGAAAGAATAAAGCTTGACACCCTCATTGATATGATAATGAACGGCGATATAAAAGATGCCAAAACCCAAGCGGCAGTGCTTAAGCTTTATCTTTTGAGAAAACGCGGCGAATTTTAACAAAAAACTTGAAAAAAGCCTTTATTTACCGTATAATGATATGGTTATTTGAAAAACCGGAGTGATTTTATGTGCCCTTATCCAAAAATGAGCAAAAACGAGCTTGAAATCGAGTTTGAATCGGTAAAAGCCGAATATCAAAAGCAGGTTGAAAAGCATTTAAAGCTTGATATGTCAAGAGGAAAGCCCGGAAGCGAAAACCTTGATTTGAGCGACAGTATTTTCGGTGCCGTGACGGGCGAAAGCGATTATATTGCAAAGGACGGTGTTGATTGCCGGAATTACGGTGTACCGTTCGGTCTGCCCGAAATAAAGCAGATGTTCGGCGAGCTTTTGGGGATTGACCCCGAGCTTATGATAGCGGGCGGCAACTCATCGCTTACCATGATGTTTGATACCGTTTCGCAGGGTATGACCCACGGCTTCGGTGATAAGCCTTGGTATGAGTGCAAAAACCGAAAGTTTTTATGCCCCGTTCCGGGATACGACCGCCATTTTGCCATAACCGAATATTTCGGATTTGAGCTTGTATCCGTGAAAACCGATAATAACGGTCCGGATATGGACGAGGTTGAACGGCTTGTTAAGGACGAAAGCGTTAAGGGTATCTGGTGTGTGCCGAAATATTCAAATCCGTCAGGCACAACCTATTCGGACGAGGTTGTCCGCCGCTTTGCCGCTCTTAAACCCGCGGCAAAGGATTTTCGTATTTTTTGGGACAACGCCTACTGTGTTCACGACCTTTACGGCGAGGGCGACCGCCTGCTTAACATATACGATGAGTGCGTAAAAGCGGGCAATCCCGACCTGCCCTTTATCTTTGCCTCAACCGCAAAGATGACCTTTCCGGGTGCCGGTGTTGCCTTTATGGCGGCAAGTAAAACAAACCTTGATATGATAAAGGGACGTATAAAGTTCCAGATGATAGGTCCCGATAAGCTGAATCAACTCCGTCACGCGAAATTTTTCGGCAGTAAGGACGGCGTTATAAACCAAATGAAAAAACACGCCGAAATAATAAGACCTAAGTTTGAAAGTGTTTTATCGGCATTCAAAAGCGAGCTTTCACCTTGCGGTATCGCGCGCTGGACCGAGCCTAAGGGCGGTTACTTTATAAGTCTTTTCGTGCCCGACGGATGCGCCAAAAGGGTTTTCGAGCTTTGCAAAAACGCGGGTGTTGTGTTAACCTGTGCCGGTGCTGCTTATCCCTACGGCAAAGACCCCGACGACTCGCATCTGCGCATAGCCCCCACCTACCCTTCTCCCGAAGACCTTGCACTTGCAACAAATGTGCTCTGTACAGCGGTGAAATACGCGGCACTTGAAAGGCTGCTTTGCGAAAAATAATCCAATAATAATGGTTGCGTATTCTTAATATGTGTATTTGCCGCACATAATATTTGACTTTTGGCAATTTTTATGTATAATATTTATTGTATGCCGATTGTTTCGGCAATGTTGAAAACGGAGGCCTGAAAATGAAATCCAAGAAAGTGGCAAAACCGTGGTTTTTTGTTATTTTCCTGCTTATTCTCGTGCTCGCATACAGCGCGTTTTTCGGAATAAACGATTACTACGGCGACACCAAAAAAGTTTATATTAAGGGAGCAAGCGATATCCGCTGGGGTATTGATATCCGCGGCGGTGTTGAAGCCGTATTTTCTCCCGATAAGGAAGGCGTTGAAATAACAAGCGACGATATGCAGTCTGCAAAAGCGATGCTTGAAACACGTCTTGTAAACCAGAACATAACCGACTATGAGGTTGAGGTTTCAAATGCCAACCATCAGGTTATTGTTCGTTTCCCGTGGGCGGCTGACGAAAGCAATTTTGATGCACAGGGCGCTATTGAGGAGCTCGGTGCTACCGCAAAGCTTTCGTTCTATCTCGGCTCGGACAACTCTTCCGAACCGTTTATGGACGGCGCTGTGGTTAAAAAAGCCGACTACACCTACGATACAAACAACAATTACGGTTACATAGTAACCCTAAAGCTCAACAAAGAGGGCACCGAGGCTTTTGCAAAGGCAACCTCCACGGCGGCGGCATCAGGAACATCCATTTCAATTTATATGGATGAAACAAACATTTCCACCGCTTCGTGTGATGAAGCCATAACCGGCGGTGAGGCAATTATCCACGGTAACTTCACCGAGGAGAGTGCAAAAGCGCTTGCCGATAAAATCAATGCCGGTTCACTTCCGTTTGCTCTTACGGTTGATAACAGCAAATTGCAGATTGTTTCCCCCTCGCTCGGCTCCGATGCGCTTGACGTTATGGTCATCGCAGGTGCCATCGCGTTCGGTATAGTATGCATACTTATGATAGTGTTCTACCGCTTGAACGGTTTTGTTGCGGCAATCGCGCTTTTAGGTCAGCTTGCCGGCTCCATTGCCTGCATCTCGGGCTTCTTCCCCGGTGCATCAAGCTTTACACTCACCATACCCGGTATTGCCGGTATCATTCTTTCAATCGGTGTTGGTGTTGACGCAAACGTTATCGCCGCAGAGCGTATCAAGGATGAGTTCAAAAAAGGCAAAACCATTGACGGCGCTATCGATTCCGGCTTTAAGAACAGTCTTTCCGCTATTATCGACGGTAACGTTACAATCGTTATCGTATCAATAGTTCTTATGGGTGCTTTCGGTACTCCGGACAGCTTCCTCGCAAAGATATTCTCACCGATTATGTCGATTTTCGGCACATCAATAACCGGTGCGATTTACTCCTTCGGCTACACACTTCTGGTTGGTGTTATATTCAACCTTATTATGGGTGTTCTTGCTTCCAAGTATATGCTTAAGAGTGTTTCACAGCTTAAGTTTTTAAGAAAACCCGCTTTGTACGGAGGTAAGAAAAATGGCTGAGAAAACTTATAATTCACAGAAAATTCTTAAAACCGTTCTTATTGTTTATGCGGCTTTGTTTATTGTGGGCCTTGTTATGACCTTTATTCTGGGACCGAAGCTTGATATCAACTTCAGCGGCGGTACCCGTATCACCTATTCGTTTGAAGGTGACGTTAAGGAAGCCGATGTTAAGGCGGCTGTAAAAGAAGTTCTTAAGGATGATTTCACCTTAAGCCAGAACACCTCCTTTGCGGGTGACACAAAAACCTTTGCCATAAACCTTGCCGGTAAAAAATCGCTTTCCGCCGAAAAGCAGAAGGACCTTTCTTCAAAGCTTACCGAAAAGTTCCCCGATAACAAGTTTGAGATTTACGATTCAACCTCTGTAAGTGCTTCGGTTGCGGGTAACTTCTTTGCAAAGAGTCTTGTTGCGGTTCTTATCACCGCCGCTTTGGTTATTGTGTATGTTGGCATCAGATTTAAGAACATCGGCGGCGTTTCCGCGGCTCTCACCGCACTTTGCGCCCTCGTTCTCGACCTTCTTGTAACCTTTTTCATCTGTGTTATATTCCGTCTTCCCATCGACTCGAACTATATGGCGGTTGTGCTGACAATACTCGGTTACTCACTCAACGATACAATAGTTGTTTATGACCGTGTTCGCGAATACAAAAAGCTTTTCCCGCACTACACGGTTGATGAGAATATGAACGCGAGCATCGCGGGTGTTATCAAGCGTAATATTATGACATCCGTTACCACCATCTGTGCGGTACTCACAATAGTTGTGGTTGCCGAAATATTCGGTCTTACTTCTCTCCGTTCGTTTGCGATACCGATGGCATTCGGCCTTGTTTCGGGCTGCTTCTCCTCCCTCTTTGTTGCAGGTCCGCTGTGGGTTAAGTACAGAATGTATAAGGATGCAAAAACCGCGAAGGCTGCGTAATTTTTTACAGATTATCCTTGTTAGAACGTCCCCGATGATACCAATGTATCTCGGGGGCTGCTTTTTGTTCTAAACTTTTACTTGACTGCATTTTGCAGGTAATTTATAATGTTTACATCTTTATTTATATGAGGTTTTAGTATGAGAGTTGTAATAAAAATCGGAACCTCCACTTTGGCTTATTCTACCGGAAATCTTAATATCCGCCATATTGAAAGCTTTTGCAAGGTGGTAAGCGATATCAAAAATGCCGGTTATGACGTTATTGTGGTATCCTCCGGTGCCGTGGGAATGGGTATGGGAAAGCTATCCTTAAGGGAACGCCCTAAGGACCTTACCCTTAAACAAGCCGCGGCGGCTGTGGGTCAGTGCGAGCTTATGTATACCTATGACCGGCTGTTTGGGGCATATAATCACACGGTGGCACAGATTTTGCTTACCGCCGGAAATCTTAAGGACAGCGAACAGCACTCAAACTTTACCGGCACGGTGGACTGTTTGCTTAAAATGGGTGTTGTGCCAATTATCAACGAAAACGATACGGTAGCGGTAAATGAGCTTATCATAGGCGATAACGATACCCTTGCGGCAATAGTGGCGCAAAGTGTGAAGGCAGATCTGCTCGTTATACTTTCGGATATTGACGGGCTCTTTACCGCCGATCCGCATAAAGATAAAAATGCCGCGCTTATATCGGAAATCAAAAAAATAACCCCCGAGATAGAGCGGCTTGCAGGCGGCAGCGGAACAAAGGTGGGTACGGGCGGTATGATAACAAAGCTTGAGGCGGCGAAAATTGCTACCGCGGCAGGCTGTGATACGGTTATCGCCAACGGAAAAGACCCTTCTGTTCTCTATGATATCGTTGAGGGCAAAAAAATCGGCACAAGATTTATCGGAGGAGATTCAAGTGACCACTCTTGAAATAATAAAAAGTGCAAAAGCGGCGGCAAAGCTTATGCCTGCCTTTTCGGAAAGCGACAGGAATAACGCCCTTTTGTGTATGGCGCAAAGTCTTATACAAAATACCGATAACATTCTTAATGCCAACCTATGTGATATCGAGCGTTCAAAAAACAGCATCTCCGAGGTTATGAAAGACCGATTGCTGCTTACAAAAAACAGAATAGAATCTATGGCGGACGGTATTGGTAACGTTGCAAAATTAAAAGACCCTACGGGCAGAGTGCTTGACTGTTTTAAACGTGATGACGGCTTAAAAATCACAAAGGTTTCGGTGCCTATCGGTGTGATAGCGATTATCTACGAAAGCCGACCAAATGTTACATCCGATGCGGCGGCGCTTACAATAAAAAGCGGTAATGCCTGCGTTTTGCGTTGCGGCAAAGAGGCGCACGAGAGTGCCGTTGCTATTACAAACGCGTTAAGGTGCGGTCTTAAAAAAGCGGGCCTGCCCGAAAACGCGGTTGTTTTGGTGGAGGATACGAGCCGTGAAAGTGCGAATGCTCTTATGACGGCAAACGGATATATAGACCTGCTTATCCCCCGCGGCGGAAAGGGACTTATCGAATCCTGCGTGAAAAACGCCACCGTTCCCTGCGTGGAAACAGGCACGGGCATCTGCCATATATATGTGGATAAGTCCGCCGATTTTGATAAGGCGCTCAATATTATCGAAAACGCGAAAACAAGCCGCCCTTCTGTATGCAATGCGGCGGAGGTTTGCCTTATTGATAAAGCGATAGTGCCGCAGTTTGTACCGCTTCTTGAAAGTCGGCTTTGCAACCGCAATTCGGCGGTTGAGCTTCGTATGGACAAGGAGTGCATAAAATACGCAAAAGGTTCAAAAGCGGCGGCAGACGGCGATTTTGATACCGAGTTTTTGGATTATATTATGGCGGTTGCGGCGGTTGACGGTGTAAGCGGGGGGATAGAGCATATCGACCTGCACTCCACCCACCACAGCGATGCGATAGTAACCGAAGACGAAAGCGCCGCTAAGCAATTCTGCAAAGCGGTGGACAGTGCGGCGGTGTATGTTAACGCGTCCACGCGGTTTACCGATGGCGGCGAGTTCGGGCTCGGCTGTGAAATGGGTATCTCCACCCAAAAGCTCCACGCACGCGGCCCTATGGGACTTAACGAGCTTACCACCTACAAATATATAGTTACGGGCAACGGAAATATAAGAGAGTGAGGTTAAAATCATGAAGTTTAAAGCCGGATTTATCGGAACGGGAAATATGGGCGGTGCCCTTGCGCACGCTGTTAGCAAAACAGCCGAAAGTGTAACCTTATTCGATATCAACACAAAAAAAGCCGAAGCCTTGAGCCTTGAAATCGGTGCAAAAACGGCTTCGGATATAAAAGAGCTTGTAGCGGTAAGCAATTTTGTTTTCTTGGCGGTAAAGCCCAATGTGATTTTAAAGCTTGCCGAGGAAATTAAGGGCTATTTAAAGCCCGAAACGGTAGTGGTTACCATGGCGGCGGGTGTTTCACTCGAAGAGCTTACGGCGGTTTTAGGCTCTTATAACTGCATTCGCATTATGCCCAACACACCTGCGGCAGTGGGCGAGGGTATGATTTTATACTGCTGTGCAAAAAATGTTACGAAAGAAACCGAAAAAGGCTTTCTTGAGCTTATGAGTGCCTGCGGAAAAACCGACCTGCTTGATGAAAAGCTGTTTGACGCGGCGGCGGCACTTTCGGGCTGCGGTCCTGCCTTTACTTATATGTTTGCGCAGTCTTTGGCTGACGGCGCCGTTTCCTGCGGTGTTCCGCGCGATAAAGCAAATGCTTACGCGGCACAAACCCTGCTCGGAAGCGCCAAGATGCTTTTAGAAAGCGGCAAACACCCCGAGCAGTTAAAGGATGAGGTTTGTTCTCCCGGCGGCACCACTATTGAGGGCGTTCTGGCACTCGAAAAGGGCGGCTTCCGTTCCGCCGGTGCAAAGGCCGTTGTGGCGGCATACGAAAAAACCTCAAAGCTGAAAAAATAATTAAAGATAAAAAATCCCGCAGAAGAAAAACTTTTCTGCGGGATTTTTTTATATCACTTTTTACAGGAGATTTTTAAAAGCTCTATTATAATATCGGTGCATTTTTGAAGGGCGCTTTTGGGGATATACTCGCGTATGCTGTGCATATTTTCTCCGCCGGTGCAAAGGTTGGGGCAAACAAGTCCGTCAAAGGAAAGCCTCGCGCCGTCAGTACCGCCTCTTATGGGGCTGATTATCGGCTCAACACCGCAATTTTGCATGGCGGTTTTTACGTTATCGATGATTTTCATCATCGGCTCAACCTTTTCGCCCATATTATAATAGCTGTCGCAAAGCTTCAAATCGGCGGTATCCTTACCGTACTTACCGTTAATAAAATCGCAAACCGACTTTACATATTTTTTGCGCGATTCAAACTTTTTCTTATCGTGGTCGCGGATAAGCATTGCAAGGCAGGTTTTGTTTTCGTCACCGCAGATATACCTTACGTGATAAAATCCCTCACGGCCGCAGGTATGCGCCGGAGTTTCCGCCTTTGGCAGCATATTCACAAACTCATTTGCGATAAGCAGTGAGTTTTTCATTTTATCCTTTGCGGCTCCCGGATGGATATTCACACCCTTAAAGGTTACGTCAACCGAAGCGGCGTTAAAATTTTCAAAGTTTATCTCACCCATTCTTCCGCCGTCTACCGTGTAGCCGTAGTCACAGCCGAGCTTTTTGATATCAACATAATCCGCACCCCTGCCTATCTCCTCATCGGGAGTAAAGCAAACGGCGATTTTGCCGTGCGGCACATTTTTATTAAGCACAAAATACTCAACAGCCGTAACGATTTCGGCAATACCTGCCTTATCGTCCGAGCCGAGCAGGGTTGTACCGTCTGTTGTGATGATTTCCTCACCGAAATACTCGTTTAAATAATCGTTATCGGCAGGGTCTATCTCAATGCCGCGCGAAAGCTTTATAGGTTTGCCCGTGTAGGTTGTAAGCTTTATTTTTACATTCTCGCCGCTCGCGGCATCAGAGGTATCCATGTGTGCGATAAGTGCTATTGCAGGGGACTTTTCATATCCCTTTGTTGCAGGCAAAAAGCCGTAAACATACCCCTTTTCGTCCATCTCGGCGTTTTCAAGACCTATGTCCGAAAGCTCCTTTGCAAGGTATTCGCCCAAAAGCTTTTGTCTTGCAGTGGAAGGTACGGTTTCGGAGTCTTCATCCGAGGTGGTATGAAAGGTGACATATTTTGAAAATCTTTCAAATGCGGTCATAATACAATTAACTCCTTATCGCTTCCGGTGATGTCGATACAGCCGCCCTCTACCGCGTAAACCATATCCTCTATTCTCACACCGAATTCGTTTTCGATATAGATACCCGGCTCAACGGTTATCACGGTGCCCGCTCTCAAAATATCGGTGCAACGGGTGTTGAAGTTGGGGTTTTCGTGTATCTCAATACCCACGCTGTGACCGAGCCCGTGGCCAAAGCAGCCCTCATAGCCCGCACCGTAGATAATATCCCTTGCAATTTTATCAATATCTTTGCACACAACTCCCGGCTTTACCGCTTTAATGGCGGCAAGCTGAGATTTAAGAACCGTATCATAAACCTCTTTCTGCTTTTCACTCACGCCGCCTACGGCAACAGTTCGTGTCATATCCGAGCGGTAGCCGTTAACGAGCGCACCGAAGTCCATTGTAATAAAATCGCCGTTTTCGATTTTTTTATTCGTGGGCACACCGTGGGGAAGCGAGGTGTTTTTGCCCGAAATAACTATAAAGTCAAAGCTCACACCGTCTGCGCCCGCCTTGCGCATATAAAACTCCATATCAAGCATAACCTCACGCTCGGTGCGGCCCGTTTTTATGTTGTTGAGTATATATGAGAAGGTATCATCGGTAAGCTTTTGCGCATACTTTATATATTCAAGCTCCTTTTCGGTTTTGATACAGCGCATATCCTCAAGCATTCTGTCAAGCTTAACATCATCGGATACCTCAATACCGTCAAACTCCTTGCGGTAGGAATTAAGCTGTGAAACACTCGCGCGGTCAGCCTCAATATAAACCCTTTTAACGCCCTGAGCGGTTAGTATATCCTTTATCTCACTTACACAGCGGCTTGAAAGAACCACATCACAGCTGCTCACCACCGATTTTGCCTTTTCAAAATAGCGGAAATCTATAAGAAAAGTCGCGGTTTTGGCGGTGATGACCACCGTGCCGGCGCTCGAATTAAAGCCGGTAACATAAAATCTGTTTGGCCCCGAGGTGATAACCGCCGCTTCATCGGGTTTAAGACTTGCCTTGATTGTATTTACGGTTTTTTCGCACATAAATCATATCTCCTTTAATATTTCAAGAATGTATTTATAGGTTCTCGCGGTTGAGGAAATGCTCAGCTTCTCTCTTGTTGTGTGGATATCCTGCATATCAGGGCCTAACGAAATAGCATCAAGTCCCTCTATTTTATCCGAGAAAAGACCGCATTCAAGTCCCGCGTGAATGGCCTTTACCTTTGGTTCTTTACCGAAGGTATCGCGGTAAACCTTAACCGCAACATCGCGCAAATGCGACTGCTTTTTATACTCCCAAGCGGGATACTCGCCGTGAACAGAGCTTGTTCCCCCGAACTTTTCGGCGGTTTTTGCAAGCGTTTCCACCATTTCGCGCTTCTTTATGTTTTTACTGCTCCTGATTGAGAACGATGCCTTAAGCACACCGTTTTCGGAGTTAAGTATACCAAGGTTAAGAGAGGTTTCCACAAGTCCCTTTATATCCTCGCTCATCGCCTGAACACCGTTTATTACAGTGCTTAAAAACTCGGTGATTTTTTTACTGCTTTCTCTGCTGTAAGCTGTGGTTGAATCAGCGCTTCCAACCGATATTTTGAGTCCGCTGTCGGTGCTTACAACGTTATTCTTAACAAAAAGCTCTGAAAGTGCCTTAATATCGACGGCTGTTGAAATTACCGCCGTGCTTTCGCGCGGAATGGCGTTATCCTTGAGTCCGCCGCTGATGCTTGCTATCATAACGTCATCAATCCCGTTAAGGAACCTTCCGAGCATTATGTTTGCATTCTGCCTGCCCTTATCTATCTCAGTGCCCGAATGGCCTCCCTCAAGTCCGCCGAGAGTCACCTTATAACAGGGTGCCGTAACAGCGGCTGTTTCAAGCGGAATAAACACCTCGGCTCTGCCGCCGCCCGCACAGCTTACGGTGAGCTCGCCCTCCTCCTCGGAGTCGGCATTTATGAGTATCCTGCCCTTAAGCAAGCTCGCATCAAAGCCCGCCGCACCGTACATTCCGGTTTCCTCATCGGTGGTAAACAGCACCTCAAGTGGCGGATGCTTTATGCTGTTGTCCTCCAATATTGCAAGACACATGGCAACCGCAACACCGTCATCCCCGCCGAGCGTAGTACCGTTTGCGGTGATGAAATCGCCCTCTGTTTTTATATCAAGACCGTCCTTTAAAAAATCAATATCACAACCGCTTTCCTTTTCGCACACCATATCAAGATGGCCCTGCAAAATAACCGTGGGGCGGTTTTCATAGCCTTTGCTTGCGTTTTTCTTTATGAGAACGTTGTTGTTGCCGTCCTTCATGCAGTAAAGCCCAAGCTCATTTGCCACCGAAACACAGTAATCGCTGATTTTACCGGTGTTGCCCGAGCCGTGAGGAACGGCACAGATTTTTTCAAAGTAATAAAACACCCTTTCGGGCTCAAGACCTTTAAGCACTGACATATTTATCACCTGCAAATAAACAATAATATTACCTAATAAGTATAGTATATTTATTTCTTAAAATCAATAGTAATCGTATTATTGAATTTGACCGGATATTGTGGTAAAATCAATGTATAATCAAAAAAGGCGGTGGGATAATGTCAGCAACGGGGATTGTGCTTATTGTTGTTTTTGCAATAGCTTCACTTTTGCTTTTATTGCTTTTATCCCCCGTAAAGTTTTATATTCAAAGCAGGTCATCAAACGGTATAAAGGTTTTTGCGGTATTGCTTTGGTTTATTAAGCTCGGAGGTAATAATAAACCCGAAAAGCACAAGCACGAAAAAACCGATAAACCCTCGGAAAGCGAAAAACCGAAAAAGGCAAAGCCTTCAAGCAAGCTTAAAAAAGCACTCGGAATAAACCGTTTTGACAGTCTTGATGCCTTTAAGGACAGCTATAAAAGCGGAGGACTCTCGGGCACCTTCGGGAAAACGATAGAGGCTATAACTTTTTTACTTAACAGAGCAAAAGCAGTGCTTAAAAGAATACACCTTAAAAACTTTAACATAACATTTATCAGCGGCGGAACCGATGCCGCCGAAACTGCGCTGGTTTACGGCAACGTTTGTGCCGCGGTTTACCCGCTTGCTGAGTATATAAAGCAAAATCTTAAAGGCGGTAAAAATATAAAAATCGACATAGGCTGTGATTTTAACAGTGAGGATACAACCTACTCGGTTGATATGTGTGTTTCGCTTTTGGCTTTGTATGCCGTTATCTGTGTTATAAAAACCTTGAAATATCTGAACAAAAACATAAAGGAAGAAGAAATAAATGAAACAAAATCACTGTAAAGCACCCGAAAAATTAAGCGAGCTTATATCGGTTACCGCCGATAAAGCCGTAAGCCTTGCAAAAGAGGGCAGGCTTTTGGGCGAGCCTTATACGGCGGACGGGGTGACTGTAATTCCCGTTTCGAAGGTATCCGTGGGTCTTGCGGGCGGAGGGTCGGAAAAAAACGGCAATAAAAACTCCGAAAATCCCGCAGGGGTTGGTGCAAAGGTTAACGTAACACCTACAGATTATATTGTTATATCCAACGGACACGCACGGTTAATCGCCTTACAAAATAATACACCAGCAGTTGACATAAAACAGATAGCGTCCGCCGTATCAAAGCTTTTTAAGAAAAAATAATTCTGCTTTTAATAGCTTAATTGTGCTGTTTGTAATTGACACATTGCGACAATTTGTGTATAATCATTGAGTATATATATAAGTATATTTTATCTTCTTTTTTCCGAAAGGACAGGATTTTTTTGAAGCACTTAATGTTTGATTTGTTCGGGATAAAATCCGATATTTCAGATATGGGGAAAATCAATGCCTACATAAACCGAATTATCACCGAGCTTAACGTGAAAGCCGTGATGCCCATAATAAATCTGCCTTACTACTGCGGTGTTGTTCCCGCGGACGGCGGGGTAACAAGCTTTTGCCTGCTTGATAACGGCCATTTCACACTCCACTCTTTTCCGTTCTACGGTGCATGCTATATCGATATGATGTTTTCAAATATAGACGGTGAAAAGGCAAAGGCGGCAGTAAACGATATTTTTGCTCCCGAAAAAACCGATATGTGGCTTTTTGACCGTGACTGTGAAAAATGCAATGCCGATTATTCACCGAAAACAGATTTCGGACCTCATGTGCTCGTTAAGGCAGCCGCGGAAAAAGACTACTCTATGGGTGATATCTACACTATACTCGAATCGCTGCCCGAAAAGCTCGGTATGCATGCTATCACCCGTCCTACGGTGGTCACCAACAGAATTAAAGATTACACCGTTATAAGCGGAATAATCATTATAGCGGAAAGCCATATTTCTTTTCATTACGATTTATCAAACAAAACCGTTTACTTTGATATGTATTCCTGCAAATTCTGTGATGAAGCGGCGCTTAAGGGTGCTGTTGATGAGATTTTCACAAGCTATGACTATCAGCTTATCTCCAGAGGCAAAAAGCTGAGCTCTGCGATAAAACCGGTATTCACACTATCCGAAAACAAATGGAGAGATAATATTTAAGTGAAAGCTTTAAGCGAAACAAAATTAGCGCAGTCTATGCCGCAAAAGGGATTTATCGAAGGCATGCTCATAAAATGTATGCTTTCAAATATGGGTGCTTATTTCTTAAGCTGTCTTACCGTTGTTATCACTACCGTAATGGTCGGTGCGCTGGTGGACAGCAATTCGCTCGCGGCGGTAAGCCTTTGCTTGCCGGTTTACTATTTTTTCGCGGCGATAGGCACACTTATACATACAGGCACCTCCACCTATGCCGCAATTAAAATCGGCAAGAAGGACAGCAAAGGCGCCAACCGTTTTTATACCCTTTCTTACACGGCATCGGCGGTTTGTGCCGCGGTTATACTTATTATCGGTCTTATATTCACAAAGCCCATTGCAATATTCCTCGGCGCTCGGGGCGAGCTTATCGGCATAACCGAAAGCTACCTCAGGGTGCTTACAATAGGCGCCCCCGCCGCTATTTTATCCTATTTTCCGATAAACTATATAAGAATAACCGTAAAGGCGGAGCTTGCCCCCCTTTGTTATCTTGTTCAGGCGGCGCTTTCAATAATACTTACCTATGTGTTTATTGTATTCTTTGATATGGGTGCCACCGGCGCGGCACTTGCCACCGTTGTGGCAAACTATGTGCTTGTTGCCGTAGGAATAATATGTATTAAAAAATACTCCGATTTCCGTATTACCTCCATAAAGGATTTTAAAAACGAAATCATTCCCACAGTCAAGGCCGGCAGCCCCATAGCTCTTGACAGTATGGGTTGCCTTATTCGTGTTTTATTTCTTAACACCATTGCCTACCGCATAGGCGGTACCGTGGGCGTGTGCGTTATCGGTATCGTAAGCTCAATTTCGGAGTTTTGCGCGGCATTTTTGCTCGGTGCACCGCAGTCGATGGTGTCGCTTATAGCTATTTTTAAATCCGAAAAGGATACGTATTCAATACGCAAAACCGTTAAGGCCTCTGTTTTCTTCGGGCTTGCGGTAACATTTATATTCACGGTTCTGCTTATTGTTTTTGCCTCTTACGTTGCCGATTTTTACGGCATCACCGAGCCTGCGGTGAACACCGTGACGGCGAACTGCTTAAGGGTGTTTGCGCCGGGGCTTCTGTTCGGTCTTGTGAGCTGTTCACTTGCAACGGTTTACGCTACTGCCGATAACAGTATTCTCGCAAATGTTACGGTAGTGCTTCGCAACTTTCTTTACATTATCCCGATAGCGCTTATATTCGCCGCGATAAAGCCCGATACCGTATTGCTTACCTCAAGCTTCAGCATAGCCGAGGCTCTTACATTGCTCACCGTGTTTATCGCCGCGAAGTTTATTGAGAAAACGAGCGATAAAAAACACGGTATTCTGTTGCTTGACGATGAGGTTGAAAGAAGCGGCAAGATTATGGCGTATTCGGTTAAAAACACGCCCGAGGATATTGTTGAATGCTCTAAAAACGTAAGCGAGTTCTGTGAGATAAACAGCCTTTCCTCAAAAATTTCGATGGCGATTTCCCTCTCCATAGAGGAAATGCTCATTGTAATCGGTGATAAATGTCTTAATAACAACCCCGATGAGCGTATGGACGTGCGCCTTTTCTGTACTGCCGATAACGGTGTTGTGGGACTGCGTATCCGCAACGGCGGTCAAAACTTTAATATACTTGAATATGCCGATGAACATTCTGACGAAATAGACTGTATGGGAATTATGATGATACAGAAGTTTTCAGATGTTGTTGAATATTTAAACACCTTCGGTGCCAACAATCTGCTTATTCTGTTGAGGTGATATGCTTGGGGTTTACAATAAAAAATTTTGATGCAAATACGGATATAAAGTATCTTCCCGCTCTCAAAGCTCTTGCGGACGAGGGACTCTCCACGGGCTATTTTACCGATGAGGTATTAAACGGTTTTAAACAGGGTAAATACTTTTGCACAATGGCGATTGACGACAGTGACAAGCTGCTTGGAATTAACTACGGCCGTTTTGAAACAAAAGAGGAAATAGCCGAGATGATGCGCTGTACGGTGGCGGAGGTTGAGACCTTGTTCAAAGGCGAGGAGCTTTTCTTTGAACAAATAGGTATGGTGATAAGCAAAAGTGCGCGCGGTCTCGGGCTTTCAAAAATAATGATGAGCCGTTTTAAGGACGGTGTGTTCACTAAGGTTAACACTTCGGTGACAGGCCTTTGGATAAGAAACGGTGACGAAGAGCCGATAGTAAGGCTTGAAAAAAGCGCCGGCTCGGTATTTCTTAAGAGAATACCCGACTATTGGTATGACGACCCCGACCTTTACTGTGATGTATGCAAGGGGCGGTGTCACTGCAACTGTGATATTTATTATGTTACAAAGGAGAACTTCAGACTATGAGCAAAACAAAACCGAGAAAGAAACTGTTTAATACCCTTTCAAAAAAAATTACTGCGCTGTTTATTTTGATGACGGTTTTAATACTTGTTGCATCCTGTCTTGTGGGCTATCTTAAGTATTCCGAAACCATTAAGCATCTTTATAACGAAAACGCCTATTCGATAGGCTACATAGCGCAAAGTGTTGCCACCCCTGAAAATGCGGATTTCCTCGAAAGTCTTATAGTTTACGAAACCGATGAAAACGGCAAGTATAAGCTTACGGCTGACGGCAAAAAAATCCCCAAGCTTCAAAAAACAGAGATGCCTGACGGCACCGTTAAGGTGTGCGCCGAAACCACACTTGATATGTATGCCGACCCCGCCACTCTTGAGGGCGAGGAGCTTGAGCGCTACAATAAGTACTATGAGATTTTGGACGAGATAGATGTTATAAGGAAACAGTCGGGCGCAAAATATCTGTTCTTCTTTATCCCCTGCAGCGGCGACAGAGAGTCTGACCCTTATTATGTTGAGGGGCAGGAAAAGTTTTCCCACCCTTATGCCGTTTATCTTGCCGACGCACGCACCGAGGATAAAACACTCAGTGAAATCGGCCTTGACGATGACGGTATAGTGGCTTTTGCGAAAAGCTACGGTTTTGATCTTAAAAAGTCCGACCTGCGTGATGAAAACGGCGAACTGAAAGCCGAAATATTCAATAATTTCTGCAGACTCGGTTTGGGCGACCAATCGGAGCTTGTGGCAGACCTTTACGATGATACAAACCAGCTTTTCTTAACCGGTGTTAAGCGTGAAAATTATTTTGAAACGAACACGGAGTTCGGCAGAACAACCGAGGGCGTTTTACCGATAAGAAACTCAAAGGGTGAGATTTTTGCCCTGCTTTCGGTTGATATTGAAATGGCGATTATTGAGGATACACTGTTAAGCTATGTGTTAAGCGCCGTTCTTATTACGGTTGTACTCATAACACTGTTTATGTTCGGATTCCTTATTCTTATAAGGTTCAATATCATAAATCCGGTTAAGAAGATAACAAACGCAACCGAAAGATTCTTCGATGAGGATATGACCATTGATGACAGCGTTAAAGCAATAAAAACAGGTGACGAAATAGAGGAGCTTGCCACCGCCTTTACCCACATGGGCACCGACCTTGTTGACTACGTTAATAACCTCACGGCGATAACCGCGGAGAAAAACCGTATCGGCGCCGAGCTTGACGTTGCAAAGAATATTCAGGCATCGGCCCTGCCCAATATATTCCCGCCGTTTCCGGATTGCAGCCAGTTTGATATTTTCGCCACAATGACCCCCGCAAAAGAAGTGGGCGGCGACTTCTATGATTTCTTCTTTGTTGACAAAGACCATTTCGCCATAGTTATGGCGGACGTTTCGGGCAAGGGCGTTCCCGCGGCTATGTTTATGATGATTTCAAAAATATTCATAAAGAGTGCCGCTCAGGCAGGTCTTTCACCCAAGGAAGTGCTTGAAAAGGTAAACAACCAGCTTTGCGAAAACAACGAGGCGCAGATGTTTGTTACCACATGGCTTGGAATTATCGATCTTACCACCGGTAAAATGACCTGTGTAAACGCCGGTCACGAGCTCCCCGCTATCTACCGCAAGAACGGAAGCTACGAGCTTTTACACGATAAACACGGCTTTGTTGTGGCAGGTATGGAAAACCTTAAGTATAAGGAATACGAGATAGAGCTTAACCCCGGTGACAGGCTGTTCCTTTATACAGACGGTGTGCCTGAAGCCACCAATGCGCAAAACGAGTTGTTCGGCAACGATCGAATGGTTGAATCTCTTAATAAGGCGAAAGAGCTTCCCTTTAATGAGGTGCTCGGTGTTGTTCATAAGGATATCAACGAGTTTGTGGGCGAGGCTCCGCAGTTTGACGATATAACAATGCTCTCGTTTGAATATAAGGGCAACGAAGAAAAATAAAACCGTAAAAACAAAAGGACAGACTGATAATTTGCTATCAGTCTGTCCTTGTTTATAATGGGTATGTATTGCGCGCCCTACTCAGCATCGATTTATATATTGTCGGCTCTGCCGACACAACGGGACGATGTGGGCATCGTCCCCTACGGTATGATGTCTGCCGTCTGATATCCGGTATTTAATGCTGATTATGCATTTATAATTACTTTATACAAAACAGATTATATATCTGTTTTTTCTTTTTCAGGGCGTAATCATACGCCGCGGCGGTGCCGCTTTTGGGTTGGTAATCAATAAGGTCTTGCTGACCGTTTTTTCGGCGTGTAGGCAGGTAGTTTTTATCATAATAAAAAATACAAATATCGCTTCCATCTATCATCGCACGGTTGCGCTCAACATAACTTGCACGACCCGAGCTTCCGACACCTTTGGGGCATATAGTTTTCTCGTAGCCCGAAATCAAAAACTGCATCGTATATTCATCGGTATCCCCATAATCCTTGCGGAAATGTATCCGCCTGATTTCGGGGTGCTTTTCTTTCAATTCCGTTACCAACTTATAACACAAACTGTCAAACTCCGAATGGTCTCCGAAAATAAAATTGGTCGTTCCGTTTTCTGTTATATCAATCAAAATACCCTGCAACCTTTCACGCAGCTTGGGTGTATCCTTTATTTTCCTGTGACCGATAAAGCATACTGAATATTTCATAAACAACTTTCCAATCGCTATATAATACTTTAATTATAGCGATTATATCGTTGAATATCAACAATAAACCTCTAAAATTGGAAATTGTACTTCGCGTATTAACGATTGAATTATTGTAAAATAATAAAAGAGGTGATTCAACCGTGAAAGAGAAGTACATTGCCGACAGAATAACCGAGTTGAGGCTTAAGAAAAATGTATCGGAATACCGCATGAGTCTTGACTTGGGACACAGCAATAGTTATGTAAGAAGTATTACCTCCGGCAAAGCATTGCCGTCAATGTCCGAATTCTTATATATTTGCGATTATTTCGGCATTACTCCTAAAGAGTTTTTCGATGAGGATTTAAAAGATACCGAACAGGTCAAGCGCCTGTATAATTTAGCAAAAAATATATCCGATGAGGATTTATCGGCGCTTGTAAATATGGCTGAAAGATTGGCAAATAAACAGAATGTGAAATAAAAAATGCGCCTATCCTATCCTATCTGGCGCATTTTTTATTTATCATATAATTCCCCTGCTTGCTATGGTATAAGACAAAGATACCCGCATCAAAAAGTTTTCAGCGGGTTGTTTCTTTTAACTCGATAAATCGTGATCTGTTTGTTAAATAAAATACTTATCCTCTGACCATTTTTCGGGATTGTTTTCGATATATTCCCAAATTCGCAAATAATCCTTTTCGTCGCGAATAATATGGTCATAAAAGGAACGTTGAAAAATCGGTTTGCCGATGGTTTTTGTCACCAATATTTTAAACGATTTGATTTTTTGTGAAACCGTAGGGGAGGAAGTCCACATCGTCCCGTTTTCATTTTTTACGTTCAAATGAATATGATTCGGCATTATAACATATTTGTCAATGCCCGGTATCGTTTTAATGAACTTTAAAGCAGCAGTACCGTATTTTGTCGGGACGATGTGGGCATCGTCCCCTACGATATTACATAATATTTTATGCTTGTTTACCGTGCAAATCGTTATGAAATAATACCCGTTTTGGGAGTAATCATATTCTTTTAATCGATTTTGCTTCCTCGTTTCCATATTGTCAGTATTTTCAGTATCCACAGTTGAATTATACAAACCGGGATTTATCAAGATAATTTCAATAACTTTTTATAGCTTAAATCCATTAGTATTGCTCCGAGCGGAG
>JAZUGP010000053.1:0-4569 GCA_045641225.1 Acutalibacteraceae bacterium | reverse complement strand
TAAAAAACGCGGAGTTGAGCGTGCTTCTTTCGGGCAGTCCGAAAGAAATATTTGATACACCGAGGCTTGTTTTAATGCCCATTGCTTTAAGTCTTTCGACACATTCGGCGGTTACGAGCGCCGCTTTACGCTCGGTGCCGGACGACATGGTTATAGGGTCTATCACTATGTCCTTTTTATCAATACCGTATTCCTTTGCCCTGTTTATTATCTTTTCGGCAACGGCAATTCTGCCGGAAACCGTTTCGGGTATACCGTTTTCATCAAGTGTTAAGGCAATTATCACACCGCCGTATTTCGCCGCAAGCGGAAATACCGAGTCCATAGACTCTTTTTTCCCGTTTACCGAGTTTATAAGCGCTTTTCCGCCGTAAATACGCAGTGCCGCCTCCATGGCGGTTACATCGGAGGTGTCTATCTGAAGCGGCAGGTCGGATACCGCCTGAAGCTTAACAACCGTATCGGAAAGTACCGATTTTTCGTCAATTTCGGGCAGACCCACATTAACATCTAAAATATGTGCGCCTGCCTCCTGCTGTGCTATTCCCTCTTTAAGAATATAGTCGATATCATTGTTTCTTAACGCTTCTTTAAAACGAGGTTTGCCGGTTGGGTTTATGCGCTCGCCGATAAGCAGAGGCTTTTCACCTACCGTAAGGCTGTGAGTATATGATGAAATAACCGTGTTTTCCTTTTTGCACGGGTACTTATAGGGCAGCTTTTTTACAGTGCTTATCATTTTTGCAATATGCTCGGGTGTAGTGCCGCAACAGCCGCCCAAAATGCACGCACCCGCATTTGCAAGCTCTTTTACATCATCGGCAAAAGCCTCGGGGGTTACGGTAAAAACCGTATTACCGTCCTTTATAACCGGCATACCGGCATTGGGCATGGCAATTATCGGCACAGACGCATATTCCGACAGCTCTTTTACCACCGGCAGTGCCTTATCGGGACCCACACCGCAGTTGATACCGATAGCATCAACCCTGAGTCCTTCAAGCATGGCAACCATAGCCGAAGCAGAGGCACCTGTGGTAAGCTTGCCGTTTTCATCATAGGTGTTTGAAACAAAAACGGGCAGATTGCAGTTTTCCTTTGCCGCCAAAACAGCCGCCTTGGTTTCAAGGCAGTCGCCCATCGTTTCTATAAGTATAAGGTCGGCACCGTGTTCCGCACCGATTTTCACGGTATTTGCAAAAAGCTCAACCGCTTTTTCAAAATCAAGGTCGCCAAGCGGTTTTAACAGCTTACCGCACGGGCCTATATCAAGTGCAACGTAACGGTCTTTATAACCGCTCACCGCCTGCTTTGCAATTTTTACCGCGGAGGATACTATGCTTTCAAGCCTGTCGCCGTATTTAAATTCGTTGGCTCCGAAGGTGTTGGTGATTATAATATCACTGCCTGCTTCAAGGTATGCCTTATGGAGATTTAAAACCTCATCAGAGTGGGTTATATTCCAAAGCTCGGGCAATTCGCCCTTGTTAAGTCCCGCTTTTTGAAGCATTGTACCGGTACTGCCGTCAAAGAAAAGCCTTTTGCTTTTCAGCTTTTTTAAAATATCCATTTTTTCATCTCCTGTAAGGACAGTCATTGCTGCCGCAATCGGCACAGCCGCTTTTTTCACACTCCGGCTTATCACGGCAAATACCCACTACTGCCGAAACCGACTTTGACGGTATCATCATAAGACTTTCGGTAAGATAAATACCCGTTTTGCTCTTTTTATCCGCAAGCATAAGTATTTGAGGCTGATAAGCGACATCAAAATCTCCGTACCCCGGACTGAACCGAGGTCTTAAATAGCAACCGTTTAAATCCTCATTTAATTTTAAGTTTACATAATCCGCAAAGGCTTCCGCCGCCGCCGCGCCTGTTGCCTGCGCTATGGCGCCGTTTACGGTTGACATAATACTTTTTTCTTTTATAAGTCTGTCAACCTTATGCCCTACTGTTGAAACGAACACAAATGCCTCTTTGCAACCCGAAAGGTTGCAAAAAAGCGAGTTTGAAGTCACCGAAAGCGGACCGATATCTACCCTGCCGTTTTCAAAGAAGGTAAGCGGATACTTTTCGTAAGAAGCAACGGGTGAAACGGCATTTTCGGTTTCTGCAACTATGTTTTCAATAAGTTTTAATATTTCATTATCAGGTAAGGCTTTACCGTATCCAAGGTATCTTATTACCTCTTTTTTGTCGATGCCGAGCTTTTCCTCACCGCTTAACGAAAGCAACATATAATCACTTCTTATTTGATTATTTCGGAAAGATTGCGTTTTATTGCCGCCGCTACATCGGGCTTGTTCATCGAATAAACATGCACAGCATTTACACCGTTTGCGTATAGGTCAATTATCTGATCGGTGGCATAAGCTATGCCTGCCTGCTTCATGGCAAAAGGGTTGTCACCAAAGCGGTCTACAAGCGATTTAAAGCGCTGAGGCATATGCGAGCCCGAAAGCGCTATGGCGCGCTTTACCTGATTGCCGTTTGTGATAGGCATTATACCGGCAACTATCGGTACCGTTATACCTGCCTCACGTATTTTATAAAGAAAATTATAAAGCAGGTTGTTATCGAAAAACATCTGGGTTGTGAGGAAGTCACAGCCGGCGTCCACCTTCTCTTTAAGGTGAATTATGTCCTCTTTCTGATTTTTACTTTCAACGTGCACCTCGGGATAGCAAGCTCCGCCTATGCAAAAACCGGCACCGCTGTTTTTAAGCTCGCAGATAAGGTCGGTTGCATGACTGTAAGCCCAGTCCGACCGGTCTGCGTTTTCAAGCCCCTTGGGTATATCGCCACGAAGCGCCATAACATTTTCGATGCCCGCGTTTTTGATATCGGCTATTCTTTCGTGCAGTATTTCCTTTGTTGAAGCAACACAGGTTAAGTGGGCAAGCATCGGTACATCATATTTATCATTTATCTCTTTTGCGATATTTATGGTGTTCTTGTTTGTGCCGCGTCCGGCACCGTATGTAACACTCATAAAGTCGGGTCTTAGTGCTGCAACATCAAAAACAGCCTGCCTGATGCTTTCGTAATCGGCATCGGTTTTCGGAGGAAAAACCTCAAAGGAAAGCATGGGTGTTTTTCTATTCAGCAATTCAGATATTTTCATAATCATTTCCCTTTACAATAATTACCTTTTAAATCGGTTGTATTATACCAAATAATTGCAGTTTATTCAAGATAAAATTATATATATAAAAAACTAAGGCTCTCAGATAACTTTTACCTGAAAGCCTTAATATTCAACTGTTAATGCCAGGGCTCATAACCCGCCATATCGCCTGAGGAATCGCCTTTTGCACTTTCGGTCGAAGAGGTATCGGAGGAATCGTTTGACTTTTCGGAGTTGTTGCCTCCTGCCTCACCGGACGGCGAACCCTCTTTATTTTCAGAACTGCCGCTATCAGTGCCGGTAGTATCGGGAGGGGACTGCTTGCTTTCGGTTTCGGTGAAATCAAGCTCATCTACCGTTCCGGATACAACAACCTCCTCTTCGGTTGCCTCATCAATACCGTCAGCAGAGGAAACGGGAGTTTTTTTATTTGAAGATTTTTTCTTGCCGCAGGCTGTAAAAGAAACGACCAACAGCAATGAAAGAACTAATACCAATAATTTTTTCATAATAATTATACCTTATTTTAATTTACTCAAAATTACTGTTCGAATATGTCTGAAGTCGAACCTGACTCATTTTCAGTTTCGGTACCATCATCAGGCTCACCCGATTGGGAATCGTTTAAAAAAGCAGACTTATAAATATCTATCTCACTGAGCTCGGGAAAAATAAATTTTCTTTTCATTATAATTATACCTCCAAATTATTAAACACTTTATCAATAAGATACGATTGAGTCTGCAAAAGTATAGTTGGAAGTATCATAATTACCTTCATCATCTTCGGATGTGCGCCAATATGCTGTGGCGGCATACTTGTTTAACCGATTGTAATTAATCCTTACAGCATACTGCAAATCGGTTCCGCTGCTGTCTGACCACATAACCTTTTTCTGATCAACCATAACTATTGAAACGGTAGCATCGGCACTTGTTACGGTTAAATCGTAACGGTAGTGACCGTCAATATTCCTTGATTCGGTCGCCTCCGTGACTTCAAGCTTTTTAAGATACGCCTTTGCAAGGGCTTGCAGAACCTGCCACTCTTCCTTGTCATTATAATGACTGATAAGTTTGTCGTAATTGTCTCCCTCGCCGTATACATACAAGGTGCCGTAACTGTTATCGGACTTGGTGTTTATGTAAGATCCGAAAAGCAGCTTATCGGCATTTGACGTATCCTTTGACACACCAAAGGTTTTGGCATAACCCACATCCGGCTTTCCAAACTTTTGATAGTTTACGGTTTTGCCGTTAAGAGCATCGCCGTTTCCGTCCACAAAAGTACCGTCAGCCTTTTTTTCAAGAAGCACGGTTTTGCCTTCATCAATATAATAAGCACTGCCGTAGGGTACAAAATAACTGCTTTCAACATCGGGAGTAAAGCTATCGGCATTTGCTTCTGTGGAAGTGGCATCATTGCTTACAACCAACATA
>JAZUGP010000052.1:0-23685 GCA_045641225.1 Acutalibacteraceae bacterium | reverse complement strand
TATCCGCCTTGCGGTAAGACCAAACGGATTAAAACAGTATATTTATGATGACGAGTTTGTAAATATTCCGAAAGGCACCTGCGCCGATAAGGACGAGCTTTTAAAAATTGCCTACAAGATGTATGAAACACCGATAAAGCTTTTCAACAACCGGCTTTATAATGCCAAAATATTTGATTGCAAAAACGGCACGGGCGGCATCGCGGTAAAGCTCAGCCACTTTATATGTGACGGTTACAGCTTCGGAATAATGTTCAAGCAGTTTGATGAGTTTTATAAGGCGTATTGCGAGGGCAGAGAGCCTGAAGTAAAAAAGCTTTATTCATATACAGACCAGATAAAAGCCCACAGAAAATACATACATTCAAAGCAGTACGCGGCGGACAGAAGATGGTGGCGCAAGAAGTATAATTCACAGCGTGACTTTAAGTTGCCCGTTAAGGCAACCGGCTCCGATCTTACAAACAGTCATAAGGTTTTCATTGAGGATGAAATGTATGACCGCGTAGTTGCGTTCTGCAAGGAGGTAGGCTGTTCGGTTCAGTCGTTTGTATCTACCATGGCGGCGTTTACCGTTTGCGCGGTAACGGGATGTGATAATTTTCAGTTTGCTTCACTTTTCCACGGCAGGGCATCAATCCCCGCCAAACGCACCGTGGGTTGCCTTGTGAACAGCTTTTTTGATTTCTATGATTTAGGCAAGGGACTTAACGCCAAGGAATGTATAAGCGATGCATATATGGAGTATCTTGAGAGCCTTTCTCACGGTAACTACTCAACCTTTGGGCAGGTTTCGTTCCCATATCTGCCCTCGCTTAAAAACAACTTTTGTTTTAACTACGGCTGGATAAAGATAAGTGCCATGGATTTTGCCGCCATAAAGAGCACACTTGAGCTTGACTACGGAGCACTGCCGTTTATCAAATCAAACGGTCAGTTTTACAGCTCGGTGCTTGATATCAAGCCCGAAAGAAAGCTTGCCGTACAAACTGCTTATAACGTGCGTGTGGCAAGCAAGGAGCAGATGGAACGGTTCGGTAACATATTTATGTCCTGCGTAAGCCTTACGCTTGACAGCCCTGAGACGGACGTTAAAGAGATAGTAAACAAAGCACTTGAATTAAATCCCGAAAATGTTACGAAATAAGGAGAACGGTTATGAATACATACGAGCTTTTGATAAAAATTATGGATGAGGTTTTAGGCTTCCCCGCGGACGAGCTTAAGGAAAACGAAGACCTTAATCTTATTGAGGACGGACTCATCGACTCACTTTCAAGCGTTATGATAATAAACGAGGCTGAGAAGCGCCTCGGTAAAAAGCTTGATATAAGGAAGATGAACCCCGCCGATTTTACATCGGTTGAAAAAATTGCCGCCGCAATCGACGCGCAGTAATATAATTTTTTTGAGGAGATGCATTTTTATGCCGCAGGTAACCCTTTTGGCTTATACCCCGTTTCCCGAAAAAACCGTTGCAAGTGCCGCGAAGCTTTGCTACAGTTCTTCATCCATTGAGGAGCTTCGTGACGGTCTTACCGATGAAAAGGTAAAATCATTTGTTGAGATGCTTTCGGATCTCGGCCACGAGAGTCCCATTGAACACGCGAGCTTCACATTCGGAATTGAGGGTGTTTCGCGTTCACTTCTTGCACAGATAACACGCCACAGAATAGCCTCGTATTCGGTAAAAAGTCAGCGATATGTCAGTGAGGGTGCGTTTGAATATGTAACCCCGCCCGAGGTCGCCGCAGAAGAAGAAACTCTCAAATGCTATGAGGATGCCATGGCAAAGGCGCAAGAGGCTTATGACAAAATAGCCGAAATACTCACGGCAAAGCATAAGGAAGCCTTCTTAAAAGAGGGTAAGGACGAAAAAACCGCCGCGCGTATGGCACAGAAAAAAGCAATCGAGGATGCGCGTTTTGTACTTCCCAATGCCTGCGAAACCAAAATGGTGGTTACCATGAACGCACGCTCTCTTATGAACTTCTTTCATCACCGCTGCTGCACCCGTGCGCAGTGGGAGATAAGAGAGGTTGCAAATATGATGCTCAAGCTTGTGAGCGATGTTGCTCCCGAGCTGTTTAAAAAGGCGGGACCCCCCTGCGTTTCGGGACCCTGCCCCGAGGGTAAAATGAGCTGCGGCAGAGCCGCCCAAATGAAAGAGTTTTACGGAGATCTTAAAAATAATGGGTAAGCTTATAGTTATTGAGGGGCTTGACGGCAGCGGAAAATCCACCCAGCTTGAGCTTTTGCCCGAGCGCTTGAAATTGCTCGGAATTAAAAGCAGGACCGTTTCATTCCCCGATTATGAAAGCGACTCATCGGCGCTTGTAAAGATGTATCTTGCGGGTGCTTTCGGCACAAAGCCCGAGGATGTAAACGCATTTGCCGCTTCCATTTTTTATACTGTGGACCGTTATGCCTCCTACAAGACCGACTGGGGAAAGTATTATGAAGACGGCGGTATGATAATTTCGGGCAGATACACAACCTCCAATGCCGTTCACCAAACCTCAAAGCTTGATGAATCGCAGTGGAAGGATTTTCTCGACTGGCTTTACGATTTTGAGTATAACAAGGTAAAAATACCGAAGCCCGATAAGGTCATATTCCTCGATATGCCGGTAGAGGTGTCACAGAAGCTGCTTTTCGGCAGATACAAAGGGGATAATTCCAAAAAGGATATCCACGAAAGCGATGCCGAATATCTCACACGTTGCCGTAAGGCGGCATATTTCACCGCCGAGTATTCGGGGTGGACGGTAATTCCCTGCGCCGAAAACGGAGAGCCGAGAAGTATTGAAAGCATATCGGACGATATACTTAAAGAGGTGCTTAAAGCATAATGATTTATGAGTTTTTAGCCGAGGGCTTTGAGGAAATCGAGGCACTTTGCCCGCTTGATATACTGCGCAGAGCCGGTATTGAAATATCCGCCGTTTCGGTGAATGATAACCTTTTCGTTACCGGTGCTCACGGTATCACCTTTAAAGCCGATAAAACCGCAAAGGATATAAGCTTTGATAAACTTTGCGGAATTATTTTACCCGGCGGTATGCCCGGTACCCTTAATCTTGAAAAAAGCGAAATTGTGAATAAGCTTACAGACTCCTGTGCCGAAAAAGGTCTTCTTATCGCCGCTATATGTGCGGCACCGTCGATTATCGGCAAAAAGGGACTTTTGAAGGACAAAAAAGCCACCTGCTTTACAGGGTTTGAAAAATATCTTATCGGTGCAAAAACCGTGGATACTCCCGTAGTGCGTGACGGCAATATAATAACTGCCCGAGGTGCGGGAGCCGCATTTGATTTTGCATACGAAATAGTATCATTCATAAATAACGGCAAAACCGCCGATAAGCTTGCGGCGGATATGAAATATCCTTTAAGAGGGTGAAAGCAATGCAGGAAAACGAAGGCAATTTCAGCCCAAATCAAACGAGCGGCGATGATTTCGTCATCGGCAAAGGCTTTGCGGTGGAGGATTACGATATTAAAAGCGCACCCAAAAAGCCCAAAAAACCCGAGAACCGAAAGCGCCGAAAAGAAGGCGGCGCGCTCAAAACCGTTATTGTTATCCTTGCGGTTGTTATTGTTTCGGTGGGAATAGCAATAGGCGCTATCTACGCGGGTGCCGATTATCTCGGCATCGGCTTCGGCAGAGGTCAGGATTGTACCATGAATATAGAGCAGGGCACACCCACCGCCGTTATAGCGGAAAAGCTTGAACAAACGGGTGCGGTAAAGATACCTGTTCTGTTCCGGCTTTACTCAAAGCTTAAGCATTATGATTCGCAGTATAAGTACGGTCTTTATTCGTTCAATAACGAAATAGGCTACGGCGAGCTTGCAAATATGCTTATGACCGAGGGCGCTAAGGCGGAAACGGTAAAAGTAACAATACCCGAGGCTTCGGTGGATGATATCGCGAAAATCCTCGAGGAAAAGGGAGTTTGCGAGGTATCGGATTTTATAGACGAGGTACAAAACGGTAAGTTCAACTACGATTTTGTAAAGGATATACCGTATGAATCGGTATATTACCGCCTTGAGGGTTATCTCTACCCCGAAACCTATGAGTTTTTTGTCGTGGAGGACTCAAAGGAGGGCGCTCACCTTGCCATAGAAACAATGCTTAAACAGCTTAACAAGGTAATAACACCCGAAATGAAAACAAAGATAAGCGAGAGCAAATATACCTTCCACGAGCTTATGACTATGGCATCACTTGTTCAGCTTGAGGCAGGCAACACCAAGGAGGTTTCGGATGAGGACAGGCAGAAGGTTGCGGCGGTATTCTATAACCGACTTGACAGCGCCGATTATCAGACCTTAGGCTCATCCCCCACAAGAAAGTATCCTCACGGCAACGGCAGATACAATACCTATGAGGTAAAGGGACTGCCGCCCGGTCCTTTGTGCTCACCTAATCTTCCGAGCATAAAGGCGGCGCTTTCACCCAATACCGATTTTGAGGGGTATTTCTTCTTTGTTACCGATAAGGGACTCACAAACGGCGGTATCCCGCTTTTCCATTACAATAAAACTCTTGCCGAGCATAACAAAACCATCGCAAGTTTAAAGGCGGCGAACAACTGGTTCTATGAAGACTGATATAAAAATCCCCGAGCTTTTATGCCCTGCGGGCGACCTTGTGCGGCTTCGCACTGCCGTGGATTTCGGCGCGGATGCCGTGTATTTCGCAGGTGAGGAGTTCGGTATGCGCACCGCATCTGCAAACTTTAACGCAGATGAGCTTAAAGAGGGCATTGAGTATGCCCACAAAAACGGCAAAAAAGTACATATAACCTGCAACACCGTACCGCATGACGGTGAAATGGCGCGCCTCCCCGAGTTTTTAAAACTGCTGGATTTTCTTAAAGCCGATGCTGTAATCGCAAGTGATATAGGTACTATGTCACTTGTAAAAAAATATGCTCCCAATGCCGAGCTTCACGTTTCGGTGCAGTCGGGCATAACAAACAGCGAAACTGCCAACTGCTTTTACAATATGGGTGCAAAAAGGGTGGTGCTCGCAAGAGAGCTTTCGCTTGACGAGGTGGCAAACATCAGGGCAAAAACACCCAAAGAACTTGAAATAGAGTGCTTTGCCCACGGAGCAATGTGCGTTTCTTTCTCGGCAAGATGTCTGCTTTCGAGTTATATGACAGGCCGCGATGCCAACCGCGGTGATTGTGCACAGCCCTGCCGTTGGAGTTATTCTCTTATGGAGGAAAAACGCCCCGGTCAGTATTTCGATATAACCGAAACCGATAAGGGCACATATATACTCAATGCCAACGATATGTGTATGGCGCCGTACCTCGATAAGCTTGCTTTGGCAGGGGTGGACAGTATAAAGATAGAGGGCAGAGCAAAATCGGAGTATTATGTTGCGGTTTGCGCAAATGCCTACCGCGGTGCGCTTGACAGCTTAAAACAAGGTGATAACTGGCATATTCCCGATTGGGTTATGCCCGAGCTTAACAAGATAAGTCACCGCACCTATTCCACCGGATTTTATTTCGGCAAACCCGAAAACGCGCAAACCTACGAAAGTGCCGGATATTTAAGGGATTATTCGGTTGCGGCGGTGGTTGAGGGATACGAAAACGGCTTTGTTATCGCCACCGTTAAAAACAAGTTTTTAAAAGGCACCGAGCTTGACTGTCTTGAGGCGGGAAGCAGACCCTACATTGTCCCCACCGATACACTTCTTGATTTAAGCGGCGTTGAGCTTGATGCCGCAAAAAGTCCCATGATGAAAATAAAAATCCCCTTTGAAAGACCGATAAAAGCAGGCTCAATGTTAAGAAAAAAAGAAATATAAATATAAAACACATAAACCTCGGGCATAATTTGTCCGAGGTGTTTTTTTATGTTTAAATCCAATTTCTCAAAAAGTTTTTCCGTAAGGAGTGCAATTTGTTTTTTCATAATTTTGCTTTTGCTGTTAAGCTGTGTGCTTAAAATCGCAAAAATAAACACCGAAAATTATGCCGAGGCGGCGAATAAGCAGTCGGGCTACCGCATAACGGTATCAAATATCCGCGGTACGATATACGACCGCAATATGGAGCCGCTCACAAACACCACCTATGATACCTATGCCGCCGTGTCACCCACACCGTCAGGAATAATCGGCATATCTTCAAAGCTTGATAAAGACGATTACGAAAAGGTTAAAAAAAGTTTAAAGAACGGCAAACCCGCGGTGGTTAAGGTGAAGGGCGATATTACCCACACGGGTATAGTAACGGCAAAGGTATGCTCTAAATATTCATCCTTTTTGGATGCCGCGCATATAATCGGTTATACCGATGCGGCGGGACACGGTGTTTCGGGGCTTGAGGCGGCCTACGATGATATTCTTTACAGCGATAAAAAGGTGGAGGCGGTCTTTACCGTAAACGGCAAGGGTAACGTGCTTTCGGGAATAGAGCCGTATTTTGAAAACGAGTCATTCCGCAACTTGAACTGTGTTGTAACAACACTCGATAAGGATATTCAGTCAACAGTAAGCGCCGCCGCTTGCAGAATAAACAGCGGAGCGGTGATAGTGAGCGAATGCAAAACGGGTAAAATCAGGGCTATGGTAAGCCGCCCCGATTACAGCATTACCGATATAAGCGAGTATTTAAACCGCGCCGATTCGCCTATGATAAACCGCGCCCTTTCGGCATTCAGCGTGGGCTCGGCGTTTAAGCCCTGCGTTGCCTCGGCGGCGATAGAAAGCGGAACGGACGCTTTTACCCATATCTGCACAGGTCATACCGAAATTGCGGGCAGAATATTTAAATGCCATAAAACGGACGGTCACGGCGAGGTTGATTTGCTTCGCGCCCTTGCGTTTTCCTGCAATTCTTATTTTTATAACTTTATAAAGCAGGTAGGCGGCGAGCGGGTATACAACACCGCCTCGGCTTTCAATTTCGGCAGAGAAATAAAAATTGCCGATAACCTCTATGCGGCAAGCGGCGTTTTACCCGATAAATCCAAGCTTGACGATGAGTTTACGCTTGCCAATTTCAGTATAGGGCAGGGCATATTTTCGGCGAGCCCCGTTTGTATGCTGAACCTTTATAACGCGATTGCGTCAGACGGCTGTTACTACCTGCCGAGTCTTGTTGAAAAAACGGTTAAGGACGGCGAAAGCGATATATATAACATTGGCGGTAAAACAAGGGTGATGAGCGAAAGCACCGCCGAAAAACTGCGTTATTATTTAAGCTTTGTGCTGAGTGAGGGTACCGGCACCGCGGCAATGCCGGATAATGTAACGGCGGCAGGTAAAACCGCCACCGCGCAGACCGGCAGATACGATGATAACGGTAAAGAGATAAACAACAGTTGGTTTTGCGGCTTTTTCCCGAAAGAAAATCCCGAGTATACCGCGGTGATAATATCAGAGAACGGAACTGCCGCCGATACCTGCGCCGTGTTTAAGGAGATAGCCGACAGTATAACCGCGCTTAAAAATTAGGGGTTGACAGTATGATGTAACACAAGTATAATTGTATACAGTTATAACAATATACCTCAATTCATATATTCATAAGGAGCGATTTTTTGTGCTTGAACTTTCAAACAAGAGCAATCTTTTAGAGCAGGACACCTATAAATATTCCCTGCAGGATGTTAAAAAGCCTAACCTTTACCGCGATTTTTTCAATTATGAAAATGTGCCGGGGGTTGCCTTCAACCACCGCAGGGTGCCTATTGATATGCCCAAGGAAATATGGATAACCGATACCTCGTTAAGGGACGGTCAGCAGTCGGTGGAGCCGTACAGCGTAAAGCAGATAGTTGATTTGTATAAGCTTATGTCAAAGCTCGGCGGACCCTACGGAATTATCCGCCAGACCGAGATGTTTGTTTACAGCAAAAAGGACCGCGATGCGCTCGAAAAGTGCCGCGAAACGGGACTTAAGTTCCCCGAAATCACTACGTGGATAAGGGCGAATAAGGAGGATTTCAAGCTTGTAAAGGACCTCGGCATAAGGGAAACCGGCATACTTGTTTCCTGCAGCGACTATCATATTTTCAAAAAGCTTAAAATGACACGCAAGCAGGCTATGGATATGTATCTTGCTTCTGTTGCCGAGGCTTTCGAGGCGGGCGTTATGCCGAGATGTCATTTGGAGGATATAACAAGAGCTGATTTTTACGGCTTTGTTGTACCCTTTGTAAACGAGCTTATGAGGATGTCAAGGGAAGCGAAAATACCCGTAAGGATACGCGCCTGCGATACAATGGGCTACGGTGTACCCTATACCGAGGTTGCGCTTCCGAGGAGTGTTTCGGGGATAATATACGGTCTGCGTCAGTATTCCGATGTGCCCTCCGAGCTGCTTGAATGGCACGGCCACAATGATTTTTACAAGGCGGTTGCAAATGCCGCTACCGCTTGGCTTTACGGCGCTTCGGCGGTAAACTGTTCACTGCTCGGCATAGGCGAGCGCACCGGCAATGTGCCGCTTGAGGCCATGGTTATGGAGTATGCCTCACTCCGAGGCTCGTTTGACGGTATGAACCCCGAGGTAATAACCGAAATAGCCGATTATTTCGAGAACGAAATCGGGTATAACATTCCGCCGATGACACCCTATGTGGGCAAAAACTTTAATGTAACCCGCGCCGGCATACACGCGGACGGTCTTTTAAAGGATGAGGAAATATACAATATTTTCAACACCGAAAAGATACTCGGCCGCCCCGTTTCGGTTATGCTCGGCAAAAGCTCGGGACTTGCGGGCATAGCATACTGGATAAATCAAAATTACAAGCTCAAGGGTGAAAATGCCGTTGATAAAAAAAGCGAGCTTGTTGTAAAGCTTAAGGACTGGATAGATAAAGAGTATGAGGACGGCAGACAAACCACCCTTTCAAGCGGTGAGATAGAAGCTAAGATAAAAGAGCTTACAAATAACAAATTATAAGGAGTAATTTATGTTAGACCATAAAACAGTATCACTTGCCGATCAGGTTTTTGATCAACTCGAATATGATATTTTAAGCGGTAAATACGAGCAGGGAGAGATAATCACCGAGATGCAGCTGAGCGCCGACCTCGGAGTAAGCCGTACACCCGTGCGCGAGGCTTTAAGAAGACTTGAGCAGGAAAACTTAATAGAGGAAACAGGCAAGGGCTCAAGGGTGATTGGCATAAGCGAAAAGGAACTTGCCGATATTTTCCTCGTAAGAGAAAAGATAGAATGTCTTGCTGTGGCGCAGGCGGCAATAAACCGCACCGAGGAACAGCTTGAAAAACTCCGCGAGGTAGTGGAGCTTCAAAGCTTTTATCTTTCAAAAAGCGACCCCGACCATATAAGGACGATGGATAACCGTTTTCACGAGATGGTTTATTCCGCCTCAAACAGCGTTACCTTTTACCGTGTTTTGGTACAGCTCCATAAAAAGATACAGAAATACAGAAGACTCTCGGTTGAAAACTCAAACCGCGCGGAGCACTCGGTAATGGAACACAAAGCCATTCTCGAGGCTATTGAAAATAAGGACAGCGAGCTTGCTTCAAAGCTCACCTTAGAGCATGTAAGAAATGCTTATAAGCACATCATCGCAAGGGGTAAAAATTAATGGGATACACAATAGCACAAAAGATAATAAAAGAACACCTTATTTCGGGCGATATGAGTACGGGCAGTGAAATAGCCCTTAAAATCGACCAGACACTCACTCAGGACGCCACCGGTACAATGGCATATCTTGAATTCGAGGCGATAGGACTTAAGCGGGTAAAAACCGAAAAAAGTCTTGCCTACATAGACCATAACACACTGCAATCCGGTTTTGAAAACGCAGATGATCACCGTTATATTCAATCGGTCGCAAAAAAGCACGGTATATACTTTTCCCGCCCCGGAAACGGCATCTGCCATCAGGTGCATTTAGAGCGTTTCGGCAAGCCCTCGAAAACCCTTATCGGGTCGGACAGTCACACGCCTACCGGCGGCGGTATAGGTATGCTTGCAATGGGTGCCGGCGGACTTGATGTTGCGGTTGCAATGGGCGGCGGCGCTTACTATATCACGATGCCCAAAATGTACAAGGTGAACCTTAAGGGCAGATTAAAGCCGTTTGTATCGGCGAAGGATATAAGTCTTGAAATACTCCGCCTGCTCTCGGTAAAGGGCGGCGTGGGTGCCATTATAGAATGGGGCGGCGAGGGTATAAAATATCTTTCGGTACCCGAGCGTGCAACCATAACCAATATGGGCACCGAGCTCGGCGCCACCACCTCGATTTTCCCCTCGGACGAGGTAACACGTAAGTTTTTGGCATCGCAGGGCAGGGAAGAGGATTATGTTCCGCTTTCAAGCGATCCGGATGCCGTTTACGATAAGATAATCGAGATAGACCTTGATACATTGGAGCCGCTTATTGCCTGCCCGCACAGTCCCGATAATGTTGTAAAGGTATCAGAGGTTGCGGGTACAAAGGTAAATCAGGTCTGCATAGGCTCATGCACCAACTCATCACTGCTTGATATGCTTAAGGTTGCGGCATTGCTTAAAGGTAAAACCGTAAACAGCGATGTAAGCCTTTCGGTATCTCCCGGCTCAAAGCAGGTACTCACAATGCTTTCCGACTGCGGTGCTTTAAGTGATATTTTAGCCTCGGGCGCAAGACTTTTGGAGTGTGCCTGCGGCCCGTGTATCGGCATGGGCTTTTCGCCCAACTCCGCCGGTGTTTCGCTTCGCACCTTCAACCGTAACTTTGAGGGCAGAAGCGGTACCGCAGATGCAAAGGTCTACCTTGTATCACCCGAAACAGCGGTTGCGGCGGCGCTTACAGGTGTTATAACCGACCCGCGTGACTTAGGCGAGATGCCCAAAATCAATATGCCCGAAAGCTTTAAGATAAACGATACAGCGGTACTTACCCCCGAGGCAGAGGAGAACTCGGATAATGTAAGTATTCTTCGCGGGCCTAATATAAAGCCGTTTCCCGAGTCAAAACCGCAGGGAAATCAGCTTACCGCAGCCGTGGCACTTAAGGTTGGCGATAACATCACCACCGACCATATTATGCCGGCAGGTGCAAAGATACTGCCCTACCGTTCCAATATACCTTACCTTTCGCAGTTCTGCTTTGGTGTTTGCGATAAAACCTTCCCCGAGCGCGCAAAGCAGCTCGGTGAGAGCATAATAGTGGGCGGCTCAAACTACGGTCAGGGCTCCTCGCGTGAACACGCGGCGCTCGTGCCGATGTACTTGGGTGTGCGTGCGGTTATAGTTAAAAGCTTTGCACGTATCCATGTTGCAAATCTCATAAATGCAGGCATTATGCCCTTAACCTTTAAAAACCCCGATGATTATAACCTGATTTCCGAGGGGGACGAGCTTTGCTTAAATGATGTTTTCAGCGGTATGGAGAATGGTGAAATACTGCTTTTAAACAATACAAACGGTGCAAAAATACCGCTTTTATTAAACTATACCGAGCGGCAGAAAAATATACTTAAAGCGGGCGGTCTGCTTGCCTACACAAAGGAGCACTGATTATGACGGAGTATATAGATTCGGCGGTTGAGCATTTTAAAAAGCTGCTTAATGAACAGATAGAGCGCCAGCAAAGAATGGAAAGCGAATGCTCTGCAACCGATTACAATTCGCTTGACAAAATAGTTATCGGTGTTTGCTCGGGTGACGGCATAGGCCCCGTTATAACCTCGGCGGCAAGAAAAATACTTGATATTCTGCTTGCCGATGAGATAAAAAGCGGCAGGGTTGAGATACGGAATATAGAGGGGCTTACCATTGAAAACCGTATCAGTAAGGGTAAGGCCGTTCCCGATGACGTTTTGGCAAAAATCAAAGAATGTAATGTTTTGCTCAAAGGCCCCACCACCACACTTAAAGGCGGTAATCTCGAAAGTGCAAATGTGGCACTGCGCAGAGAGCTTGACCTTTATGCCAATGTCCGTCCCGTTGCCGTACCCGAGCAGGGTATAGACTGGACATTCTTCCGCGAGAATACCGAGGGTGAGTATGTTTTGGGCTCAAAGGGTATTGAAATACCGGATACACTTGCCTTTGATTTTAAGGTTACCACCAATGCCGGAACAAAACGCATAGCAAAAGCGGCGTTTGAGTATGCCCGCAAAAACGGTAAAACAAAGGTGGCGGTTGTAACAAAGGCAAATATTATGAAAAAGACAGACGGCAAGTTTTCAGAGATTTGTCACAGCATTGCCGCCGACTATCCCGAGATAGAAACAGAGGAGTGGTACATAGATATTATGACCGCAAACCTCGTTAATGAAAATATCCGCAGTGATTTTCAGGTCTTTTTAATGCCCAACCTCTACGGCGATATAATCACCGATGAGGCGGCACAGATACAGGGCGGTGTGGGTACTGCCGGCAGTGCCAACATAGGCGATAAATACGCGATGTTTGAGGCTATCCACGGCTCTGCGCCCCGTATGATAGAGCAGGGACTCGGCAACTATGCAAATCCCACGAGCATTTTAAAGGCGGCTGTGATGATGCTTAATCACATAGGTCTTAAAGCCGCGGCACAAAGGCTTGACGACGCACTTAAGGTGTGCACCGAAACCGAGAAAAAAATCATCGTTACCGGTAATACCGACGGTGCTTCCTGCGCCGAGTTTGCAAATTATGTAATAGAAAAGCTGTAAAACAAAAAACAACGGCTCTGTACCGCTTTAAAGGTACAGAGCCGTTGTTTTTTAAACTTATAACAGTGTTTTGTAATAGAGTCCGCGAGTATATTTTTGCGGGGGAGGAGAGCCGTTTTTATATGCATTTATTATGTCCGCGGCTTCGGTTTTATCCTCATCGTAAAACCACAAAAGCAGAAAATCGTTGCCGTCAAGCTCGTTTAAACGGTCGGCAATATATGTGGGTGCCGAGTTTAAAATCTCGGAGTTTGAGCCGTTACAGCGCACGGGGAACGAAATACCCATACGGTCGGTGATAACACCTTTTTTGTCACACTGTGCACAGCTCTTGCCGTTTTTTATCGGGCAGTTAACGGTTGCCATAAGCGGCAGTCTGCCGTATGCGAAAATGCCTTTTTTCGCATCACAAGAGATTTTTTTAATATCCGCAACGGCAATTTCGGCTGAAAGTGTTATATAATCGGCACCGGCATTTTGAAGCAACGCGGCGGTTTCACCGTTAAGCACATTAAATCCCATTCCGCACATAACCTTAAGTCCCGATTGCTTTGCAATGCAAAGGGCGGACAGGTTACTGCAAAACGCACCGGTGTAGCCTGCTTTTTTAAGTGCATCAAGCCGCGCCGATACCCGCTTGTCATTTGGTGAATAGCGCGGTATTTCGGCAAACAAGGGGATATCCGGCATAATTTCGGGTGCCGCCGCGTATAGCGGCAGAATTATCGCCGAAAGGCTTGACAAATCATCAGGTATGTCCTCGGCCGAGTTAAATCTTGCAATAAGCTCTTTTTTCCGGCGGATTTTATCCTCGGGGATACCGTATATATATGAAGCTTCGGATTTTCTTAAGTTTTTACCGCGAAGCACGGATAATTTTTCGGCGGCACTCCGCCTTAAAGCGTTTATTTCAGCCGCACTCAAAAATGCGTCATCGGAAATACGCACATCGGTACAAAGAGCAAAATACGGTGTTTGACCGAGCTTTAAAAGTGAAACCTTTACCGTTTGCTCATCGGCGGGTTTTGAGCTTGCCTTTTCTACCGTATCACCGTAAACCGTAACCGTGTTTACACCGTCCGATACAGTGAGTGATGATTTTTCTCCCGTTATTGCGCAAAGGGAGAGAGTGATACCCACGCTCTGCCGCTCGCCGCGGTATAACCCGTGGATTTCGGAGAGCGCTTCCTTTGATGAAACAACATCGTCTTTGGTACGAATACCGAACATATCCCTGCCGCGATTTCCCGTATAATATCCGTCAGTAAAACCCGAGCGGGAAAACACATCGCAAAGCAGACCGTTAAGCTTCTCGGAAACAAAGCCGTTATCCACCGTTTCTCGCGCCGCCGCAGTTGCCGCCGCTATGTATTCGGGGCGCTTCATTCTGCCCTCTATTTTAAGAGAGCATACGCCCATATTTTCAAGCTCGGCAACATAATCAAGCAAGGATAAATCCTTAAGGCTCAAATCGTGCCCCGTGCCGCCGTTTGCCGCAAAAGGAAGTCTGCACGGTCCCGCACAAAGTCCGCGGTTGCCGCTTCTAGCGCCCAGCACACTCGACATAAGGCACTGCCCCGAGACCGACATACAGAGCGCGCCGTGAACAAACACCTCAACCTCGATACCCTGCTTTTGCGCCTCGGCGCAAAAGACGGCAAGCTCGTCTCGGCTCATTTCACGCGATACCACAACCCGTGAAAAGCCGAGCTTTTTTAAAAGCCCAAGCGATGCAGGGGAGTGGATTGACATTTGCGTGGAGGCGTGAAGCTCTAAATCGGGAAAGCTTTTTTTGATAAGTGCCGCAAGTCCCAAATCGGTAATTATCACCGCGTCCACACCGGAAAGGTAGGCTTTCTTTACGGTATTAAAAGCATCTTCAAGCTCACTTGACTTTACCGATATATTAACGGTGATATATACCTTGACACCCCGCTCGTGACAATAGCGCACTGCATCAGAGAGCTCGTTTTCATTAAAGTTTTCGGCGTGGCGCCTTGCGCTGAACTGCTTTGCGCCCATATACACCGCGTCCGCACCGGCTCTCACAGCCGCAATAAGCGACTCTTTACCGCCCGCGGGGGAAAGCACCTCTATATAATGTTCCGGCATAAGCTCACCGCCTTTAAAAGTCATCATAGACAGTATAATACTTAAGTGCAAAAAAGTAAATCTCAAAAAGTGAAAATTTTTACAAAAAACACTTGACTAAAGGAAAATTGTGTTCTATAATAATGAATTACTGATAAAGATGGGGGATTTTGCGCCTTTTTTGCAAAAAAGCTTTTTTTGCAATTTTAAAAATAGCCGCAAAAAGCCCGTTTTTCCCCCGTTATCCGATGTTTTTTTCGGAGTGTAAAAATATTTTGGGAGTGATTGTAAACCTATGGAGCAAACTAAAATGGTTAAGCCCGTAAAGATGGGTAAAAACACTCGTATGACCTTCTCGAAAATCAATGAAGTTATTGATATGCCCAACCTCATTGAGATACAGAAAGATTCATACAATTGGTTTGTAACAGAAGGACTGAAAGAGGTCTTCAAGGATATGTCGTCGATTACCGACTACAGCGGTAACCTCGTATTAAGCTTTGTTGACTACCGTCTTGATGAAGAACCCAAGTACAGTGTTACCGAGTGCAAAGCCCGCGATACCACATATGCGGCTCCTCTCCGCGTTAAGGCAAGACTGCTTAATAACGAAACCGGAGAAATCAAGGAAAGCGAAGTGTTTATGGGCGACTTTCCGCTTATGACCGAGTCGGGCACTTTCGTTATTAACGGTGCTGAGCGTGCGGTTGTTTCACAGCTTGTCCGTTCACCCGGTATCTATTTTGACGATAAAAACCGCGATGAAAAAAGCGGCAAAATACTCTACACCTCACAGACCATTCCCAATCGCGGCGCATGGCTTGAGTTTGAGGCTTCCGCAAACGACCTGCTCTATGTCCGCATAGATAAAAACAGAAAGCTTCCGATAACACTTTTTGTAAAGTCGCTCGGAACTATCAATATGTATCTTTCCGCCAAGGAGCGCGAGCTTGAGGCGGCGGAGAAGAAGAAAGACACTGCCGAAATCAAGCGTCTTAAGTTTGAGATTCAGAAGTGCCGTGAGTTCCTTTTGGGCTATGATTCCAATCTGCTTGCAACAAATGCTTCGGTTCGCGAGGTGCTCGGTGAGAGTATCGCCCTTGACCAGACCTTTGAGGTTGACACCACCAAGACCTGCGAGGAGGCTATTGTTGAGGTATATAAGAAACTGCGCCCCAACGAGCCTTATACTGTAGAGGGCTCCATAGCATATCTGCTCCAGCTCTTTGCCGATGTTACACGCTATGATATTTCGCGTGTGGGCAGATATATGTATAATAAAAAGCTCTGCCTTTCCGCAAGACTTTCGGGCAGAGTGCTTTCCCGTCCCGTTGCCGACCCGCTCACCGGCGAGATACTTGCCGAGGAGGGCACCTCGGTTACGCGCGAGATGGCTGAAATGCTCGAGAAAAAGGGCGTGAGCGAGGCATACGTATCGGTTGCCGACCTTGAGGGCAAAACCCACGAGGTTAAAATACTTACCAACGGCACCGTTAATATTGCCGATTTTGTTGAGCTTACCGATGAGGAGCTTAAAAACCTTATCGCAAACGGTGTAAACGAAAAGGTAACGCTTCGCGTTCTTTCACAGCTGACCGAAGCCTATACCGATAAGGAAGAGCTTATAGCGGCACTTATCGAGAATAAAAATCTTCTTGTTTCACCCCACCTCACTCTTGACGATATTCTTTCCATGGTCAATTACTTTGTGGGTCTGCCCTACGGCGTAGGCACCTGCGACGATATCGACCATCTCGGCAACCGCCGTATCCGTTCGGTAGGCGAGCTTTTGCAAAATCAGTTCAGAATAGGCTTTTCGAGAATGGAAAGGGTTGTTCGCGAGAAGATGACACTTCAGTCGCAGGACAGCGAGGGCGTTACCCCGCAGACCCTTATTAACATCCGTCCGGTTGTTGCGGCTATCAAGGAGTTCTTCGGTTCATCACCCCTTTCGCAGTTTATGGACCAGACCAATCCGCTCTCCGAGCTTACTCATAAGCGCCGTCTTTCAGCACTCGGTCCCGGCGGTCTTTCGCGTGACCGTGCTTCCTTCGAAGTTCGTGACGTTCACTACACCCATTACGGCCGTATGTGTCCGATAGAAACCCCGGAAGGTCCTAACATCGGTCTTATATCCTATCTTGCAACCTATGCAAAGATAAACGAATACGGCTTTATCGAAGCACCCTTCAGAAAGGTCGATAAGGCAACCGGCAAGGTGCTCGACGAGGTTGTTTATATGACTGCCGACGAAGAGGATGAGTATGTTGTTGCTCAGGCAAACGAGCCACTTGATGAAAAAGGTTTCTTCGTGAGGAAAAAGGTTAATGCCCGTTACCGTGACAGCTTTCAGGAGGTAGAGGCAAACCGTGCCGATTATATGGACGTTTCGCCTAAGATGGTGGTATCGGTTGCAACCGCTATGATACCCTTCCTTGAAAACGATGATACCAACCGTGCGCTCATGGGCTCCAACATGCAGAAGCAGGCAGTTCCGCTTCTTCGCCCCGAAAATCCGATAGTAGCCACCGGTATGGAATACAAGGCGGCTGTGGACTCGGGTGTTGTTGTTCTCGCAAAACGCGGCGGCACGGTTACCTATGTATCCGCCGATACAATCAAAATCCGTGCAAAGAACGGTGAAATTGATGCGTACAAGCTTATCAAGTTCCTGCGTTCCAACCACGGCACCTGCATAAATCAGAAGCCTATCGTAGCGGTAGGTCAGAAGGTAGAGGAAAAAGAGGTTATTGCTGACGGTCCTGCCACAAGCAACGGCGAGATTTCACTCGGCAGAAACGCTCTCATCGGTTTCATGACATGGGAGGGCTATAACTATGAGGACGCCGTTCTCATAAACGAGCGCCTTGTTCGTGACGATGTTTACACCTCTATCCATATTGAAGAATATGAAATCGAGTCCCGCGATACCAAGCTCGGGCCCGAGGAAATAACCCGTGATATACCGAATGTGGGCGAGGATGCTCTTAAGGACCTTGACGAGCGCGGAATTATCCGCGTAGGCGCCGAGGTTACATCGGGAGATATTCTTGTGGGTAAGGTTACACCCAAGGGTGAAACCGAGCTTACCGCCGAGGAGCGTTTGCTCCGTGCGATATTCGGTGAAAAGGCAAGAGAAGTGAGAGATACCTCTCTCCGCGTTCCTCACGGTGAATACGGCACTATTGTTGACGTTAAGGTGTTTACCCGTGAGAACTCCTCCGAGTTAAGCCCCGGTGTAAATGTTGTTGTTCGTTGCTACATCGCACAGAAGCGTAAGATTTCGGTAGGCGATAAAATGGCGGGACGTCACGGTAACAAGGGTGTTGTTTCGCGCATACTTCCGAGTGAGGATATGCCCTTCCTGCCGGACGGCACACCGCTCGATATAGTTCTTAACCCGTTGGGCGTTCCTTCCCGTATGAACATCGGTCAGGTGCTTGAGGTTCACCTCGGCTATGCCGCAAAGGCACTCGGCTGGAACATCTGCACGCCGGTGTTTGACGGTGCTCACGAGGCGGATATCCGCGAGTGCTTTAAAATGGCGGGTATGCCGGAGGACGGTAAGGTTCAGCTTTATGACGGCAGAACAGGTGAGCCTTTTGATAACCGCGTAACCGTCGGTTATATGTATTATCTTAAACTGCATCACCTTGTAGACGATAAGATTCACGCGCGTTCAACCGGTCCGTACTCTCTCGTAACGCAGCAACCGCTCGGCGGTAAAGCCCAGTTCGGCGGTCAGCGTTTCGGTGAGATGGAAGTTTGGGCACTTGAGGCTTACGGTGCGGCATACACACTTCAGGAAATACTCACCGTTAAGTCGGACGATGTTGTGGGCCGTGTAAAGACCTACGAGGCGATTGTTAAGGGACAGAATGTTCCAAAGGCAGGTATCCCCGAGTCGTTCAAGGTTCTTATAAAGGAACTTCAGTCCTTAGGCCTTGATATCAAGGTTCTTGATAACGAGGGCGGCGAGGTTGACCTCCGTCAGACCTTTGATGACGATGATATGGGTATCCCCGCACCCCAGCTTACCGCTGAGGAATTTGCAAACGAAACCGTTGCGGACGGCAATTTCGAGGGCTACGGATTGCTTGATGAAAACGGCGAGGATATAGTTGAAGAAACCGAAGAATATTCGGAAGAAGAATAAGGGAGGGCGATATTTATGGATAATGAGAATCAGTTTGATTTTGAGTCAATTAAAATAGGTCTTGCATCGCCCGAGCAGATAAGAAGCTGGTCTTACGGCGAGGTAACCAAGCCCGAAACCATCAACTACCGCACACTCAAGCCCGAAACGGGCGGACTTTTCTGCGAGCGCATTTTCGGGCCGCAGAAGGACTGGGAGTGTCACTGCGGTAAGTATAACCGCATTCGTTATAAGGGTAAAATATGCGAGCGCTGCGGTGTTGAGGTAACAAGAGCAAAGGTGCGCCGTGAGCGTATGGGCAGTATCGAGCTTGCGGCTCCGGTATCCCACATCTGGTATTTTAAAACCATTCCTTCACGTATGGGTTTGGTGCTTGATATTCAGCAGAAAGCACTTGAACAGGTACTTTATTTCTCACAGTATATCGTTACTGACCCCGGTACCACACCGCTTGAGAAAAAGCAGCTTTTAAGCGAAAAGCAGTACCGTGATTATCGTGAGAAGTATGAAAACGACTTTGAGGCGGGTATGGGTGCCGAGGCTATTAAGAAGCTTCTCTGCGAAATCGACCTTGACAAAACCTGCGATGAGCTTCGCGCCGAGCTTGAGGAATCAAGCGGTCAGAAGCGTGTTCGTATCTTAAAGCGCCTTGAGGTTATTGAGGCATTCAGAGCATCCGGCAACCGTCCCGAGTGGATGATACTTGACGTTATTCCGGTAATCCCGCCCGATCTTCGTCCTATGGTACAGCTCGATGGCGGCAGATTTGCCACAAGTGACTTAAATGACCTTTATCGCCGTGTTATCAACCGTAACAACCGTTTAAAGAGACTTTTGGAGCTTTCCGCCCCCGATATCATAGTAAGAAACGAGAAGCGTATGCTTCAGGAGGCGGTTGACGCCTTTATTGATAACGGCAGACGCGGTAAGCCCGTAACCGGTCCCAATAACCGTGCTCTTAAATCCCTTTCGGATATGCTTAAGGGTAAGCAGGGACGTTTCCGTCAGAACCTGCTCGGTAAACGTGTTGACTATTCGGGACGTTCGGTTATAGTTGTAGGACCTGAGCTTAAGATGTACCAGTGCGGTCTTCCTAAGGATATGGCGCTTGAACTTTTCAAGCCGTTTGTTATGAAGCGTCTTGTTGAAACAAAGGCGGTTTCCAACATCAAGGCGGCGAGAAAGATGGTAGAACGTGCTTCCACAGAGGTTTGGGATGCGCTTGAGCTTGTTATCAAGGAACACCCCGTGCTCTTAAACCGTGCGCCCACACTTCACCGTCTCGGTATTCAGGCATTCGAGCCTGTTTTGGTAGAGGGTAAGGCACTCAAGCTTCATCCGCTTGCCTGCACCGCCTACAATGCCGACTTCGACGGCGACCAGATGGCTGTTCACGTTCCGCTTTCCGCGGAGGCACAGGCCGAGGCGAGATTTTTGATGCTTGCCGCCAACAACCTGTTAAAGCCCTCTGACGGTAAGCCGGTTACCGTTCCTACTCAGGATATGGTGCTCGGTTCGTATTATCTTACCATCGTTAAGACCGACGAGCCCGGTATGAACAAGGTATTCCGCGATAAAAACGAAGCCATTATGGCTTATAATGACGGTATTGTGGGTCTTCATTCACCTATCCGTGTTCGTATGGCCGATGAAAAAGGCAAGGGTGCGCTTATATGGTGTACCGTGGGCTTCCTTATATTCAATGAGTCTATTCCGCAGGACCTCGGCTTTGTTAACAGAGCAGAGAATCCCTACGGTCTTGAGTGGTGCTTTACCGTTAAGGAGGGTATCACAAACGAGGTTAAATCGGCTGACGATATTATTCAAAACAAGGTCGGCAAGAAGCAGCTCGGTAAGATTATCGACCGCTGTATAGATAAGCACGGAACGAGCCGCTCGGCTATCGTTCTCGATGCCGTAAAGGCGACCGGATTTAAGTTCTCAACAAGGGGCGCTATCACCGTTGCTGTTATTGACGCGGTTATTCCTCCCGAAAAGAAGGAAATCATGGCGGACGCCGAGCAGCAGATTGACCTTGTTACACGCGACTATCGCCGCGGTCTTATCAGTGATGACGAGCGCAGCCGTCATGTAATTGATATATGGAACAAGGCAACCGAAGATGTTGCCGATGCACTTAAGGGCAACCTTGATGAGTTCAACCCGATATTTATGATGGCTGATTCGGGCGCGCGTGGTTCGATGGCTCAGATAAGACAGCTTGCCGGTATGCGCGGACTTATCGCCAATACCGCAGGTAAGGTTATCGAGGTACCGATTCGTGCCAATTACCGTGAGGGACTTAACGTGCTTGAGTACTTTATTTCCTCGCGTGGTGCCCGTAAGGGTCTTGCCGATACCGCTTTGCGTACTGCCGACTCCGGTTACCTCACAAGAAGACTTGTTGATGTTTCTCAGGATGTTATAGTGCGTGAAAACGATTGCGGCACCGAGGAAGGTCTTACCGTATTTGATATTAAGGACGGCAACCATGTTCTCGAAACTCTCGAGGAACGTCTTGTGGGCAGATATCTGCTTCACGATGCGGTTGACCCCGCCACCGGTGAGGTTATTTGGGATACCGAAACCATGATAACCAAGGACGGCGCCAAGAAGATAGTCAACGCGGGTATTGATAAAATTGAAATCCGCTCTATCCTCACATGCCACAGTCACCACGGCGTATGTCAGAAGTGCTACGGTGCAAACCTTGCCACCAATAAGCCCGTTACTGTGGGCGAAGCGGTTGGTATCGTTGCGGCGCAGTCGATAGGCGAGCCGGGTACACAGCTCACAATGCGTACCTTCCACACCGGCGGTATCGCATCAACCGAGGATATCACACAGGGTCTTCCCCGTGTTGAAGAGCTGTTCGAGGCACGCAGACCGAAGCATTGCGGTCTTATCGCCAAGATTTCAGGTAATGTAAGACTTGTTGAGGAAAAGAAGAGCAATCTTATTGTTATAAACAACCCCGAAACCTTAGAGGAAGAAAAGGTAGTTATTCCTTACGGTTCAAGAGTGCTTGTAAACGATGGCGATACCGTTAAAGCGGGCGACCAGCTTGTTCCGGGTGCTAAATATCCGCAGGATATTCTTGAAGCGCAGGGTCCCGAGGCGGTTGAGGAATACATCATCGCCGAGATTCAAAATGCTTACCGTACACAGGGTGTTGATATCAACGATAAGCACATTGAGGTTATCATTCGTCAGATGATGAGGAAACTCCGCATAACCGATCCCGGATCCACCGACCTTATTCAGAACGTAAGTTATGAATATAAAGAGATTGCCGATGCAAACAAGGCGGTTAAGGCGCGTATGGATGCGGGCGAAGAGGGACTTTCCTTTGCAACCTACAAGGCAACATTGCTCGGTATCACCAAGGCTTCTCTTGCAACCGAGTCGTTTATGTCGGCGGCTTCCTTCCAGGAGACCACGCGTGTTCTCACCGAGGCTGCCATTAAGGGCAAGGTTGACCCGTTGTTCGGTCTTAAGGAAAACGTTATTATCGGTCAGCTTATACCTGCCGGTACAGGTATGAAGTGTGAGGAAATAAACCCCGCCAACCGCGATTTTAACGAACCTACCGAAGCGGCAGAATAACATTAAACTCCCGCAGATTATCTGCGGGAGTGTTTTTATAGCACAAAATAAACACAGGAGAGAAAAAATGAATTATCCCAAAAGTGAAAAATATAACAGCGATTATTTTATGTCAAAAATTATGGGGCCTAATCCGTTAAAGCTTGAAGAGGAGCTGCTGATAGGTCACAAAATAAAGCCTGATGCGGTGGTATGCGACCTCGGAAGCGGGCAGGGTCTTACCTCTGTTTTTCTTGCAAAGGAGTATGGCTTTACGGTTTACGCCGCCGACCTTTGGAGTGAGCCTGAGGAAAACCGCAGGTTTTTTGATGAAATGGGACTTGATAAAAACAAAATCATTCCCGTTAAGGCAGATGCAACCGATTTGCCCTTTGAAAAGGAGTTTTTTGATGCCGTTATAAGCACTGATTCGTATAATTATTTCGGCAGAGATAAGGAGTATCTTGATAACAAGCTTATGCCGTTTGTAAAAAGCGGCGGATATGTGTACGTGGCGGTCCCCGGTATGAAAAAAGATTGCCACGATAATCTCCCGCCCGAGCTTCTCCTTTCGTGGACACCCGAGCAAATGGACTATATGCACGATGTTAACTGGTGGCGCGATATAGTATCGGCGAGCAGTAAAGCGGAAGTGGCAGAGGTTTCGGAAATGGAGTCGAATGACGAAGTCTGGGCAGACTGGCTTAAGCAGGAAAACGAATATGCCGTGGGCGACCGCAAGTCTATGGAAGCAGGCGCCGGCAAATACCTTAACTTTATCAAAATAGTCCTCCGCAAAAAGTAATATCCAAATCATTTACATAGATACTGCCGCTTTTGTTGTCTCTTAAACAAAGTAACAAAAAGAAAAATATTATATATTGCTGAAAATTATGCAAACAGATGACAACATTTTAGCACTATATACAACCCGTTTTTAACGCGCATATCCTATTGGGATATGCGCGTTATTCTTAAACCGCCATTACATAGTATATAATGTCTGTGGAGTATTCTGCATTTATTTGCACAATTTTATTCAGGCTCTTTGTCAATAGTTGGGGTAAAGAGTTAAAACAGAATATTATGAGTATGTGAGCAGTCGCCGTCAGGCGGCTGCTTGTTCGTTAAGTTGTTGATGAGAAAATATATGTAAAATACGGTTTCTGAATCGTTTAAAATT
>JAZUGP010000051.1:0-12072 GCA_045641225.1 Acutalibacteraceae bacterium | reverse complement strand
AATGACCGATGTTTATTATGCATTTTGCGCACTCACCGATAAAGACCTGCGTTTTGAAGAATATATTTCGTATACCGAAAGGTTTTCAGCCGATAAAAGCGCGGAAAAAGTATCCGAAATATCAAAAGGCGATATGCCGTCACAGCTGAAAACAGCGGTAATAAAAGGTCTTGCGGCGGTATCCGCCGAAATTGCATCAGAGCTTGTAAAAACCGAAGATATGATGAGTATAGTAAACGGCTGTATCATTCCCGCGCTTGATGAAATAGGCACGGCCTTTGAAAACAAAAAAGCATACCTGCCGCAGCTTTTAATGTGTGCCGAAGCGGCAAAGGCGGCATTTGATGCGATAAAGCAAAACGCCGAAAGCGATACTGCCAAAGCAAAGGGTAAGGTAATACTTGCCACAGTTAAGGGCGATATCCACGATATAGGCAAAAACATAGTAAAATCATTGCTTGAAAACTATAATTATAAGGTAATCGATTTGGGAAAAGACGTTCCGCCCGAAAAGGTATTAAGCACGGCAAAAGCCGAAAATGTTGAGCTTGTCGGACTTAGTGCGCTTATGACCACCACTGTTCCCGCAATGAAGCAAACAGTTGAGCTTTTGCACCGCGAAATACCCAACTGCAGGGTAGTGGTAGGCGGTGCGGTGCTCACCGAGGAATATGCGAATATGATAGGCGCGGATAAATATGCCGCCGATGCCATGGAAACCGTGCGTTATGCCGAATCGGTGTTTAACAACTGAAGTGTATTTACTCAGATGCAAACGGAAGCTTTTATGAAATAACAGTATAGGCTTATCCCGATTTATGAGGCTTTTATAAACGGGCATTAAGTTTAATTGAGATTTGCATTAAAAGGCAAAAACGGTATACTGCCGTATTGCGAAAAATTATTTAATTTCAGGAGGAAATGTTATGAATTCGCTTAAAAAGTATCTTGCAGAGTTTATCGGTACATTTGTACTTGTTCTCTTTGCCTGCGGAACTGCCGCGGTTGTCGGCTGTTCGGCTGAAAAGGGAACGGGCTATCTGCTCACCGCACTCGCATTCGGACTTGTTATCGTGGCTATGGCTTACTCGATAGGTAACATCTCGGGTTGCCATATAAACCCCGCGGTTTCGCTTGCAATGCTTGTGAGCGGCAAGATGAAGATTGGTGATTTTATCGGTTATGTGATAGCGCAGTTTGCAGGTGCCACAGCCGGTGCCGCCGTGCTTATGGCAATTGTGGGTAAGGACAGCGGGCTCGGTGCCAACGCGCTTTATGAGGGCGATATCTGGCTTTCTTGCCTTATAGAGGTAATTCTCACCTTCGTATTTGTTATCGCCATTCTCGGCGTAACCTCAAAGGAACAGTATACATCAATAAGCGGAGTTGTTATCGGTCTTGCGCTCACACTCGTTCATATTTTAGGCATATCCTTTACCGGCACTTCGGTAAATCCCGCACGCAGCTTCGGACCTGCACTTTTTGTCGGCGGCGATGCGCTTTCAAATGTTTGGGTGTTTATTGCGGCGCCGTTAGTAGGCGGTGTGCTTGCGGCACTCGTTTACAAGTTCCTTTCATGCGAAAAGAAATAAACACTTCAAAGTAATAACGGAATTATTATTTGACCGTCTGTTTGACTTCAGTGCCGAACAGACGGTCGCTTTATGTATAAAAACATTGAAAAAAGATATAATCAGTGATATAATATTATGAATAATAATATAAGGCGGTGAGGAATATGGCTATGAAAAGGTGGGTAATAGGATCGCCCGACCGTGAATGCGCTAAAGCGATGTCGGAAGAGCTCGGTGTTGATGCTTTTGCGGGGCTTGTTGCCTGCAACCGAGGTATAACCGATTCCTCCGAGCTTGAGCTGCTGCTTTGCAACGAGCCTATCCTATGCGACCCCTATGAGCTTGCAGATATATCGCTTGCCGCAGACTGCGTAAACGATGCGATAAAAAGCGGTGTTAAAATTGCCGTTTTCGGTGACTATGACTGTGACGGTGTTGTTTCAACCGCTATTATGTTTGATTATTTAAAATCGCGTAATGCCGATGTTATATATTATATACCCGACCGCGTAAGCGAAGGCTACGGTATGAACAATTACGCTGTTGATGAGCTTAAAAAACACGGAGTGGGATTTATTATCACGGTTGATAACGGCATTTCCTGTGCCGATGAGGTAGCCTATGCGGCCTCGCTCGGTATAAACACCGTTGTGTGCGACCATCATATTCCTCCCGAAAAACTGCCTAATGCACTTGCTGTTGTGGACCCGCACAGAACGGATTGTATGTCCTCCTTTAAGGAAATATGCGGCGCGGCAGTGGCTTTTAAGCTTGTGTGCGCTATCGAGGATAAAACCGCCGAGGAAATGTTGCCGCGTTATGCCGATTTACTTGCCGTTGCAACCATAGGCGATGTTATGCCTTTAATCAATGAAAACCGCTCGGTAGTAAAGGCGGGGATAGGGTGTATAAAGCACTCGGCGAGGGTAGGAGTTAATGCTCTGATAAACGTTGCGGGATTTAACCGCACCGATATAAATGCCGCTAATATTTCATTCGGTATAGTTCCGCGTATCAATGCGGCAGGGCGTATGGGCGATGCTTCGAGGGCGGTTGAGCTTTTGCTCTCAAGCGATATTTCATCAGCGCTTTCTCTTGCCAATGAGATGGACGAGGATAACCGCACCCGTCAGCAGTATGAAAAGGATATTTTCAAATCCGCCGATGAAATAATATCCGAAAACGGCTATATGCATAACCGCGTGATAATAGTGGCAGGTGAAAACTGGCATTGCGGAGTTGTGGGTATTGTGGCTTCCCGTATTGCCGAAAAATACGGCAGACCCGCTCTGGTACTCACCAAAGAAGGCGAGGTATATCACGGCTCGGGCAGAAGCATAAAAGGCTTTAATCTGTATGATGCGATATACGATTGCAAGGACCTGCTTATAAAGTACGGCGGTCACGAGCTTGCGGCGGGCGTGAGTGTTGAGAGCGGAAAAATTGATGAGTTCAGAAAAAGAATAAATGCTTACGCAAAAAATCTTACTCCCTGCGTCCCCGAAATTAACATAGATTTTAAGCTTAATCCTAAGGGTATGAGCGTTGATATGGCGTTTGCCGTTAAATGCCTTGAGCCGTTTGGAAACGGTTTTGAGGCACCCGTGTTCGGGCTTTTCGGCGTGAAGCTTGAAAGGATAATGCCGATAGGTCAGGGTAAACACTTAAAGCTTTTATTTTCAAAGGAAGGCAGTGCGGTTATGTGCCTGCTTTTCTCGGTAACACCCGATAAGTTTTGCTTTGACGTGGGCGATACCCTCGACCTTGCGCTTACACTCGATGCAAATTATTTTAGGGATGAGTACAGCCTTTCGGTAATAATAAGAGCGATAAGACCCTCGTCGATAAATCAGGATAAATATTTTGATGAGCTTTTCCTGTTCGATGATTTTATGTCGGGATATTACGAGGGTGATAGCAGTCTTTTGCCCGACCGCTCGCAGATAGGCGAGATTTACCGTTTTATAAAAGGCGGTCCAAGGCTTAGCGAGGGGATAAAATACCGCTTTTTTGAAACCTTGGGCTATGCGAAAACCGCCGTGGCACTTACCGTACTTAACGAGCTCGGCCTTATTTCCTGCTTAGGCGGTGTGTATTCGGTAAACGAAAACGCACCCAAAAGAGAACTTACGGAATCCTTTACATACAGTAAACTATTAAAGGGGTGATAATGATGACCGAACAGCAGACAAAAGACCTTAACGAAATGCTTTCGTTGCTTGAACAGCTTGGGGGAAAATACGATTTTGAGCTTATAACAAAGGCTTATAACACCTGTATTGAAAAGCATGAGGGTCAAAAACGCTGGACCAACGAGGAATACTATATCCACCCGCTTAATGTTGCAAAAATCATTATCACACTCGGTATGGACTCTCAGTCGGTGGCGGCGGCTTTACTGCACGATGTTATTGAGGATACCGATACCACCGTTGAGGACATAAAAAAAGGCTTCGGCGATGAGGTTGCCCTCTTGGTGGACGGTGTTACCAAAATCGGTCGTCTTTCGTTCTCATCAAAAGAACAACAGCAGGCGGAGAGCCTTCGCAAAATGCTTATAGCGATGGGTAAGGACATAAGGGTTATTATCATAAAGCTTGCCGACCGTTTGCACAATATGCGCACTCTTGACGCAATACCTCAGCAGAAACAGCGCGATAAATCACTTGAAACACTCGAAATATATGCTCCTATTGCACATAGGCTTGGTATCCGCCCCGTAAAAGAGGAGCTTGAAGACCTCGCCATAAAGCATCTTGACGGCATTGCCTATGATGAGATTTCACAGCTTATAAACGAGAAAAGCCACGATAGAGATACCGTGCTTTCGGATATCCGCCATCGCATTGAGGTGCGTCTTAAAGAAGAGATGCCCAACGTAAAAACAATCTTTCAAAGCAGGGTAAAATCGGTTTACGGTGTTTACCGTAAGATGTATTTGCAGGGCAAGGAATTCGATGAAATATACGATGTTTACGCTATCCGTATTATCACCGATACCGTTGCAGACTGCTACAATATCTTAGGCATTATGCATGATATGTTCCGCCCGATACCCAACCGTTTTAAGGACTATATTTCAACACCTAAGCCAAATATGTACCAGTCGCTTCACACCACCGTTATAAGCCGTGACGGTTTGCCCTTTGAAATACAGATAAGGACCTTTGATATGCACCATACCGCCGAGTTTGGTATAGCGGCGCACTGGAAATACAAGGAGGGTGTAAGCGGCAACGGCGGCAATATGGACGCCCGCCTTGAGTGGATACGTCAGATACTCGAGGAGCAGGATTCCTTGGGCGATGCCTCCGAGCTTTTCCGCAGTATTAAGGTCGATTTGTCGCAGGAGGATGTTTTTGCCGTTACCCCTAAAGGCGATGTTATAAATCTGCCTGTCGGCTCAACCGTTGTTGACTTTGCCTTTGCGATACACTCCGCCGTGGGTGTTAAGATGGTAGGCGCTAAGGCAAACGGCAAAATAGTGCCCATAAACCATGTGATAAACACAGGTGAGGTTATAGACATTCTCACCACCAATCAGGCAGACCACGGGCCGAGCAGAGACTGGATGAATATTGCCGTTACCAATCAGGCAAAGGCAAAGATACGCTCATGGTTCAAAAAAGAAAGAAGAACGGAAAATATCGCCGAGGGTACCGAGTTGTTTGAGCGCGAGCTTAAGCGTAACGGTATCGCCGTATCGGAGGAAGAATATCCCGAGTTTATTGAGCGGATTGCATCAAAGTTCCATTTCGGAACTCCCGATGAGTTTTTTGCCGCCATAGGCTACGGCGGTATACTGCTTTCAAAGATAATGCCGCGAATAAGAGAGGACTACAATAAGCGCATTGCAATCGCAAAGCCGGTGGAAATCTCCGATATCAAGCCAAAGCGCACACAGTCGTCAGACGGTGTTATAGTAGAGGGCATAGATAACTGCCTTATCAAGTTTTCAAAGTGCTGTGCTCCGCTTCCGGGCGACGATATTATCGGCTTTATAACACGCGGACACGGCGTTTCCATTCACAAACGCGATTGTGTGAACGTTCCGGTTGACATATCAACAGCAAGCGAGCCGGCACGGTGGATAGCGGCGCATTGGAACAATATTAAAAACGACAGCTTTATTTCAACCCTTCATATCACCGCTCTTGATAAAGACGGTATTTTGGGTGAGGTTATAAATGCAATTTATAATATGCGCGTTGCCACACATTCGGTAAACGCCCGTCAGACTAAGGACGGCAACTGTATAATTGAATTGACCGTGAGTGCCGAAAGTGTTGAACACGTAAGGAGCATTATTTCCCGTATTGAAAAGATTTCCGGCGTTTACAGTGTGGAGAGGATAAGCAGATGAAAGCGGTAATTCAGCGCGTATTGAGTGCGAGTGTTTCGACAGACGGCAAAGTAATAGGCAACTGCGAAACGGGTTTTATGATACTTTTTTGCGCCGTAAACGGGGACACTGAGGATAATATAGACCTTCTTGCGAGAAAAGTCGTAAATCTCCGCATTTTCCGTGATGAGCAGGACAAGATGAATAAATCTCTGCTTGATGTTTCGGGTGAGGTGCTCTGCATTTCGCAGTTTACTCTTGCCGCAGATACCAAAAAGGGAAACCGTCCCTCTTTTATCGGTGCTATGGAGCCGCAAACTGCAAGCAGGTATTACGATATGTTTTGCGAAAAGCTTAAGCAATACGGTGTAAAGCGGGTAGAGAAGGGGATTTTCGGCGCCGATATGAAGGTATCGCTTGTGAACGACGGTCCCGTCACCGTGATACTTGATACCGATGTATGGACTAAAAGGGAAAACACTGATGAAAATTAACTGCATAACCTTAACCGATTTTTATTCAAACTGTTATCTTTTGGAAAGCGAAAGCGCCGCTGTTGTGATAGACCCCGGTGAATATGATATTCGTGTGTGCGATTTTTTAAACCGCAATTCCGATAAGGAGCGAATGATACTTTTAACCCACGGCCACACCGACCATATAGGCGGTGCGGATATGCTAAGGGCATCAACCGGCACACAGATTGCCGTTCACTTAAATGATGCGCCCATGCTGTGTGACGGGCGGCTTAACCTTTCCTCTGTGTTTTGCACCGGCATTGCACCTTTTTGCGCGGATATTCTGCTTTCTGACGGACAGGTACTTAATATAGGCGACCTTACCGTTAAAGTGATACTTACATCGGGGCATACAAAGGGCAGCGTGTGTTACGATATTAACGGCGCTCTTTTTACGGGCGATACACTTTTTGCATTAAGCTACGGCAGAACGGATTTCCCCGGCGGTGATATATCCGAGCTTGTGAAATCCTGCGTTAAGATTTTCAATTTATACGGTGACAGTACCGTTATATATACCGGTCATAACGAGCCTACCGACATAGGCTGTGAGAAAAAGGGAAATCCCATTTTGAGGTATTTATGAAACTTTGTAATATAGGGCATAATTTTGATTATGAAACCGAAAAGCTTATAAGGATATTTTTGCCTTTTGAAAAAATAGAGATAACCCACGAGCTGAGCGAGGGCGAGCGGCTTGCCGTTTGCACCTATAACGAAAAAACGCACGAGGTCAGAGCACAGCTTTTTTTAAACGGCAAAAAAGCAGAGTTTGTTGATACCGTTACTGAATATCCGAATGAGGAGCTTGAAAAAACCTGCGAAAGAAGGCTCGCTGTTTGCCTTTATGACTGCTTTGCAGAGCTTACGGGATACAAAGCACCGTTTGGCATACTTACCGGCATAAGACCGGCAAAGCTCTTTTCAAGGTTTGAAAAACAGCTCACAACAAAGGGCGCGGAAAACTTTTTTGAAAACGAGTTCAGGGTGAGTAAAAACAAGATAAGTCTTTGCAGGCAAACGGTGAAATGCGAGGATAAAATAGTATCTCTTTCAAAGGAAAACTCATTCAGTCTCTACCTTTCGATACCGTTTTGCCCCTCAAGATGCTCATATTGTTCATTTGTTTCACATTCGGTGGAAAACGCGGGCAAAATAATACCTCGGTATGTTGAAAAGCTTTGCGAGGAGCTTAAGCTTGTCGCAAAAATCGCCGAGGATACGGGCTTAAGACTTGAAACGGTTTATGTAGGCGGCGGCACTCCCACTGCCATAGATGCCGATAGACTTGATACCGTGCTCAAAACGGTAAACGGCAGCTTTAATCTTGATAATCTGCGAGAGTTTACGGTGGAGGCGGGAAGACCTGATACCATAACCGCCGAAAAGCTTGAGGTGATAAAGCGAAACGGTGCCACAAGAATCAGCATAAATCCGCAGACAATGAACGATGAGGTTTTAAAAAATATAGGCAGAAGACACACCGCCGAACAGATGCGCGATGCCTTTAAGCTTGCAAGAAAAATGGGCTTTGATAATATCAACACCGACCTTATTGCAGGACTGCCCCTTGATACCGTTGAAAGCTTTAACAACACATTAAGTGAGATACTTGCGCTCGACCCCGAGAGTGTTACGGTGCATTCTCTTTCAATGAAGCGCGCTTCAACACTTACAAAAAACGGCGAGCTTCCCGAAATATCCGCGGGTATAATTGCCGATAAAATGGTTGAAAATGCACGGAAAGTGCTGACCGAACACGGAGTTTTGCCGTATTATATGTATAGGCAGAGCAAAACGGTAGGTAATCTTGAAAATGTGGGCTATGCCAAAAAAGGATATGAGGGACTTTATAACGTTTATATTATGGACGAAACCCACACCATTCTCGCCTGCGGCGCGAGTGCCGTTACAAAGCTTCGAAATCCGCGCGGAGGCGAAATAGAAAGAATATTCAATTTCAAATATCCTTACGAATACATAAGTCGCTTTGACGAGCAGACTTTGCGAAAGGAGAAAATAGCACAGTTTTATGAAAAATACGGTAAATGAGATAAATGCCGCAATCCGCTCGGATGTATTGGGATTTATCGACAGATGCGAGGACAGATATACAGGCGATGTAAACGCAATAGCCGAGTATATTGCCGAGGATGACGATATAATAATCATTTCGGTAGCCGGCCCCTCATCATCGGGTAAAACCACAACTGCTGAGCTGTTACGAAACCGCCTTGAAAGGCTTGATGAAAAAACCGAGGTTATGTCGCTTGATAATTTTTATCTCACGGGCGATAAGCTTCCTCTGCTTCCGGATGGCTCAAGAGACCTTGAATCGGTAAATGCGCTTGATCTTGACCTTATTAAAGAGTGCTTTAACGAGATAATCACACTTGGCAGAACTGAGGTTCCGGTATACGATTTCAAAACGCGCTCAAGAATAAAAAGTGAAAAAATAATAGATATCGGAAAACACGGTATAGTAATAGTGGAGGGGCTTCACGCACTTAATCCGCTTATTACGGGACTTATCCCCAAGAAAAACATAAGGGGTATTTATGTAAGCGTAAACGATCCCGTGTATGATGAAAACGGCGAGATACTGATAGACAGCTGGGATATAAGGCTTATAAGACGCGTCTTGCGTGACGAACAGTTCAGGAACTCAGATGTTAACGAAACACTTGATATCTGGGATAAGGTTATAGCCGGCGAGTTTAAATATTTATATCAATGTAAGGCGATAGCCGATTTTAAGCTTGCAACACTTCACCCTTACGAATTGGGACTTTACAAGGAAAGAATGGGCGAGCTTAAATCACTGGTTACAAACAGTACCGAGCATTATGAGCATTTTGCAAAGCTTGCAGATGCTGTTTCAAGGTTTGATACTGTTGACCGCGGTCTTGTACCAAAACGGTCATTATTAAGAGAATTTATAGGATAGGAGAGTTTTTTATGGATTTCGTTGATAAGGCGGTTTCAAAGGCAAAAGAGGTCTTCGATGTTGCAAGTCAGAAAACAGGAGAGGTTGTTGCTGTTGAAAAGCAAAAATTTGATATAGCCACTCTTAAATCAAAGCGCGAGAAGGATTACTGCAAACTCGGTAAGCTTTGCTATGAGGCTATGAAGGAAGACGGCGAGCAGTCGGATGAAATCAAATCGCTTATAGCCGATATAACCGAAAAGAGCAAGGAAATAGACGAGATGTATGAGGACCTCTTGAAAATCAAGAACAAGACCGTTTGCTTCAACTGCGGAGCATCGGTATCAAAGGGCTCTGCCTACTGCAATAACTGCGGCGCAAAGCTTTGATTTACGGAGAAAAATATGAGTTATAAAAAAATAGGAATAGTAGTGGCGGACGATGAGGAATACGCTCCGCTGCTTGCTGCTGCAAACAAGCTCGGCGCTTTAAAATATACCGGCTTTTTATCAAGAGACGGCATAATCTTTAAAATAGGCAATACCGAGGTGGTTGCGCTTTACAGCGGCGTGGGTAAGGTCAATTCCGCGGCGGCGGCTATGCATCTTGTTGACATCGGGTGCGATGCACTTCTTAACTATGGGCTTTCGGGCGGAATAAACAACGCGAAAAGGGGAGAAATAGTTTTCCCCGAGCGGTTTATCGAACATGACTTTTTTATTCCGATAAACGGATATAAGCCCTGTGAAAAACCGTTGCAGAAGTACATATATGAGGCTGATAAAACACTGCTTGAAAAAGCCTTATTGTGCGGCTTTACCGTAAAAGGCACCGCCGCCACCGGCGATAGGTTTATAAATAACGACAGTGAACGCGCCATGTTAAGCGAGTCATTCGGTGCGGTATCCTGCGATATGGAAAGCGCCGCTATTGCCTATGTATGCGATTTTGCAGGCGTGCCCTTTGCCGCTATGCGTAAAATATCGGATAATGCAGGGGATAATGCCGAAATCGCTTACAGAGAGCTTAACCGTTTTTGCGGCAGCGAACTTATTGAAGTTTTTATGCAGTATCTTTGTAAGCTTTGCGGAGAATAGTTTTATGAATGATAAAAGTCGCGGTTTTGAATACGGTGCTTTTTTACTTCTTGCTTCCACGTTAATTGTAAAGGTTATCGGTGCCGTTTTCAAAATACCTCTTTCAAATCTTTTGGGTGATTTGGGATTCGGCTGTTTTTCCTCGGGATATGACCTTTTTATCCCGATTTATACACTTGCCATGGCAGGACTTCCCGTAGCGGTATCACGAGCAGTTTCCGAAAGATATGCGGCAGGGGATAATTCGGGTGCGTTCTATTCCTTTGTGTCGCTTAAAAGATTTTTTGTTGTTTTGGGCGCGGTAATTACCATTATATCGCTTGTTATCGCTTATCCGCTTTGCCTTTTAACCGATAAAAGCGGACAAAGCTTTTATGCAATGATATTTGTGACACCCTCGATTTTTTTCTGCTTTATACTTTCAGCCTACCGCGGATATTTTGAGGGCCGTAACAATATGGTGCCTACCGCCGTTTCGGATGTTATTCTGGCACTTTCAAAGCTTGTTCTCGGCTACACCTTTGCGTATGCTGTTTTAAAGCTTACCGATAATGTTTTTCACGCGGCGGGTGCCGCCGTTTTCGGTATAACCGTTGGAACTGCCATCGCCTGTGTATACACATATTTTCGATATAAAAAAGGCCGCACAAAAACAAATAAAACGGACTTTAACAAATCCTTAAAGGCGGACAAAAAACTGCTTTTGGCGGTTGTACCCATTATGCTTTCCTCACTTTCGGTTTGCATTTCGGCACTTATCGACGCGCTTACGGTGCGCTCGGCGATATCCTTATGCGGCGGTTCTTTTTCGCTCGGCGGTTACACGGGAGGAAACCTTGCCAACGCGCTTTACGGAATAAGGGGCAAGGCATATACGCTTTTTAATCTTGTGCCGGCTTTTTGCTCGGTTATCGGGGTGAGCGCCGTACCCGTTCTTTCGGCGGCGCGCGAAAAGGGAAACAAGCCTGATATCAATACATCACTTAAATACACCTGCATAATTTCTCTGCCGGCGGGGTTGGGCCTTTGTGCACTTGCACCGCAGATAATGTCTTTGCTTTATAAACAAAGCACACTGAGTGATATAGGCGCAAGGCTGTTATTCGTATACGGAACAGCGGCGATATTTGCGGGAATATCTGTTTATTTTACGAGTGTTCTCATTTCATACGGCAAACAGAATGCCGCACTTTTTATAATTATCGCAGGGGCTTTGGTAAAGCTTTTGCTCAATCTTGTTTTGTGCTCAGATCCCGATATAAATATTTTGGGTGCCGCGATATCCGCACTATTTTGTTATCTTTTGATTTTGTTGCTGGATTTTGCGGTATTTATTCGAGCATTCGGTGGGTTCCCCGATATTTTAAACTGCTTTTTAAAACCGCTTTTTGCGGCGGTGATTTGCTGTACGGCTGCATATTTTGTCGCCGGAATCAGCGAAAAAAAGGTGTTTTGCGTACTTGCAATAGCTGTTGCGGTATGTCTTTATTCAGTCCTTTTATCGGTATTTAAGACCCTTTCAAAAGAAGAACTTGCAAATCTTAAAAAAATGATAAAAAACTGATTTCAAGCATTTGTATAAAAAAGTGTATTTTTTATTGTGCAAATCAACAAA
>JAZUGP010000050.1:0-5100 GCA_045641225.1 Acutalibacteraceae bacterium | reverse complement strand
GGCAAGATATAACCGCCGCAATAATCAGAACCCAAACCTTTAACATCGGTCAAAACTTTTTTCAAAGCTTCCAGATTCCATTTACCGGCATCGAGATAGTCCTGCGGAGTGGTAATATTGTTATTTTCAAGTAAGTTCTTATTGTAGAATACACAATCGACTTCATTCCAGATATTACCAACCGTATTGACAAGATACGGTTTACCGTCAACTGTTGCCATTTTGATGAAATCTTGGTCCCAAATTGATTCGGTTAAATCTATCTTTCCCGCATCAATAGGTTGCAAAACCGAAAGACAAGCAGGAAAATCGCCGTTTGAGAAGAAAACATCCGGTGCATCATCGGCAGTAATTTTTCCGGCAATATCACGGATATATGTGTTTTGAGCAACCGTTACGATCTCAACATCAATACCGTAGATTTCCTCAAATGCCTTAATTACCGGTCCGTCTTCATCCACTTCGGGATTTTTCCATGTTGCAAATTTCAGTTTGCTTCCCTTCAAATGTTTGTATTTGGCAGGGTCAAGAGCCGCAACACTGTTAACATTGGAATTGTTTTTATTTTCACCTCCTCCTTTTTTTTCGGAATCGGTCGAACTGCCGCAACCTGCAAAAGCAAGCAGCATAAGTACAACTAATCCCAATGAAATTCGTTTTTTCATCTGTACAACCATTTTTTATCTTCCTTTCTAAAATTGTTGTAACAAAAATGAATTTTATAATCACATATTAAAAATATGTAACTAACCCGTAATACCGACACGGTCTATGCTTTCAATAAACCAGCGTTGTAAAATCATATATACAATTAACATCGGTGTAACAAACAGCGTGCATCCTGCCATAAGAAACGCCATTGTTTCCGGCTCTTTGGGAGACAGTGCTAAATAACCGAATGCCGGCAAACGCTCTAACATCATATTTAAGTAGACAGCCAAAGGATAATCGGCACTTAAATACATGGAAGAAAGCAAATAATCGTTATAATGCCAAATAAGAGAAAACACCGTTACCGTTAAGATAACCACCCCCGATGAGGGAACGGCGATGGATAAGAATGTTTTAACCGGCCCTGCGCCGTCTACCCAAGCGGCTTCTTCGAGTTCTGCCGGCAGTCCCTTGAAAAACTGAATATAAATATAAATCAGTATTCCCGATCGCAACCCTACACCAAACAAAGACGGCAACCAAAAAGCAAATCCGGTATTAAATACATTCGGTCTTAAATCAATTCCCGTAATTTTATCAAACAGGCCTAAAATACCGAGAAAGTCAAGTCTTGAAAAATTGACAACACGAGGCATAATAACCATTATGTCGGGAATTAAAATCGTTAAAAACAACCAAATAATTAACGGCCCTTTTAATTTGAACTTAAATCTTGCAAAACCGTATGCCGCAATCGAGCAGGTTACAACCTCTAAAAGCGCACTTATAATTTGATATTTTAGTGTTGCCCAAATAGATTTTGTGTAATCTAAAATTTCAAGTGCTATTTTATAATTTTCTTTTACCGCAAAACTATCGGGAATCCAAATTCTTGAAGCGTTCATAAAAGATTCCCGGCTTCTGGTTGAAGTTATAAGCATATGAAGAAGCGGATACAAAATAACATAGCCGATAGCGAGCAGAACGATTATTCTGATTACGGAAACAATCCACTTTGTGATTTCTTTTTTTCTTTTTACGGCAGAAATAGAGTTTGAAGCGGAAATGGAACTAATTTTCATATCAGTATCCCCCTATTCCCATCTTTTCATGAGGAACCGATTATAAAGGAAAATTATCAATCCCATAATTAGACCCACGATAACGAAAAATATCCACAGCATTGCTGAAGACTGGTCATACTTTCCGCCGTTCATCATTGAATACACATTACTCATAATCGGTGAGGTTTTATCCTCGAACAATTCAACTGCCGTAAAAATACTCACAAGCAATGTTACCCTTGACAGCATCGGAAATGTTATAAACCAAAATTCTTCCCATTTATTAGCGCCTTCAACCCTTGAGGCCTCATACAAAGCAGTAGGTATTGACTGCAAACCGGCAATAACCAAAACCGTTTGTATTCCGCTATGCCATACAAGGTCAAATATGCTTCCTATCGCACTTTTTACATACACCGCAACCTTTTGCGGTAAATCAAGCCACCGCATTATTTCCGTAACACTTAACATATTTGATGAAAAGGAATCCGATGTTGATGAACCGCCAATATCACTGCTTGTTGTTGTGAAAAGAATCTCAATAACAGCACCCGTTGCAATAATAACCGGAAGAAAATATAATGCTCTGAAAAACAGTCTGCCTTTGAATTTTTGATTGAGCAATACGCCTAAAACCATACTGATAAGTACAATAAGCGGTAAGGAATAAAGTATCGGCACCAACGACCCACCGACATTCGCAAGATATTGCGGGTCTTTGTTTATCAATGTGTCATAATGCTCTAATCCCACAAATTTTAACGACATACCACCCTGCTCTACGGTTACATCGGAAAAGGAATAGAGGAAAGATTGCAACAAAGGAACAGCAAAAAATATTATTGAACCGATAAGCCACGGCAGAACAAACAGAAAGCCGTATCTGCTTTTAAGACTTTCTATTCCGCGAATCTTTTTTTGTTTCAATTCTTTCCCTCCTTATAAACATAATCCATTGCTTTCACAATACCTATTGGAGATTCAAGCGATTTTGCCGAATAATTAACATAAACAACCGTTCCGTCAGCAAATACTGTTTCTCTAAGACCGTTTTCCAAAATACCGTTATGCTTGATTTCAAAATCGGAAACGGTTTTATAATAGTCGGACAGTTTTTTATACTCTTCCTTCATTTTCGGCTTTACATCATTAAAATTGCTTCCCCAAAAATTATTTGTATTGCTTTCAATTAGGCAATTATCGTAGTTTTTATAAACGCTGTATGTCAGTCCTATGCCGGATTCAACACATTTAAGTATCTGCCTCCTCGAATTTTCGGAAGTGTTTACACATTCTCCCGACAATGATGTGAAACTGCCAAATACCATTTGATAGAACGGAATATCATAATCAAAAACCCTCTCTTTGGATGAATAAGTAGGAGTGTTTATAACAACATCGGACATTACTGCCGCATAATCGTTTGCATCGTCCGACATTACTTTGCAGTTAATACTCTTATAAATTTCAACCGCATCTGCACTCATACCGGATTTAACATAATATTTTGAGTTTGTTTTATCCCGATAATCAGAATAACTCCTATTGGATAATGTACTTAACGATATACCGTCTAATTTCCATTTTTTAATAGAATTAAGAAGTTTATCCGCTGTTTTTTTTAGTTTTGAGCGGGATGTCAACTGATACCGTGTCGTATCCATTTTACTTCTTGTTGCAACATCAAAATCATATTGATACGCCATCTTTCCACTCGCACTCACAGCCGCATCGAAAAATGAATTTAACCCTTTGCCGCTGTTTTTGAATTTCACTATATCAAAATCAAAATATGCGTTAATGTCTTTATCTTTACAAAACTCATTAAAATCTTTCAGGTCGTTTATTGTTCCGAATTTATTTCCGACAGCAAAATTTCCCGCAACTTTTCCCAAATCAACACCGTACCCGCCAAATCCGTATAATTGCACATTTGAAATGTTTATATCCTTCGACAATTCAGAAACAATTTCTTTTGCTTCTTTAATAGAAGTTGCTGCATATAAAGAATCGTAAGGAATGCCTAAAAATGATTTTTCAGTAAGTGTTCCTCCAATAATGATAAGATTTATACCGCTGTTATCTGCTCGCTTTTTGGAGTTGGCGGAATACTTTTTAGATATGTAACTTTTATAGCATTTTGCCATTCCGCTGTAATCGGCGTTCTCCCCTGTAAGTGGATAAAATCCTACACTATATTCGCCGTCTGCCATACGCTTGCCATAAGAATCATTTTTAACAGGCCAACCGGTAAACATTTCGGCTATATTACTTGTAGTTCCCCTGATTTGAAAGGTTGCATAACAGGAAGAATAGCCGAGTGCCTTTGCTCCGACTTTCATTTCGGCAATCGCTGAATCTGCACCGTCTTCAATAATGGCACAAATTGCATTTTCGCCGACTTTTGCACCGTAAACGGGCATTCTGACCGATTTCTCATTCGTTATCTTATCTTGGATTTCTTTAGATAAGTCGGTTCCATAAACCTCATTAGAGGAAGTTTCGCCTTGATTATTTCTTTCTTTTGCATAAGTTATGGCTCCCGAACCTGACGGATAGAAAAGATAATCTTTTGACTCGGTGTTTTTTACCGATGACATAAACGGTGCAACGGAAACTTTTGTTACCTTATATTTATCGCCTTCGGCAATTTCTTTGGCATCAAGAGAAACCAATAAGCTGTCCTCACGCAAAACATACTTAATGGGTATCATAATTTCCAATTTGCTAAAATAATACTCAATTAAAATGCCGTTTTCAATTTTTGTGCATTTGACTTTTCCGTTATTTACCGAATCCGTATATGAAACAGCAAGATTTTCAACATTTGTATTAACATCAATATAGTAAACTAATAAAGAGGATTCCAACTGAGGGTGCCTTTTAAGAGGCATACCCAACTCATCTACTGCCGTGCTTTCCTCATCCTGCGGTGATATTCCCCAAGTTTTATCGGAAGCAATATCATATAAAATAAGGCTCTTTTTCGTTTTATCCCAAAGCAATCGAAGAGAGTTATTTTCTGCAACGACATCTTGGCTATACAGCCCGGTTTTAACGGTACTATCAAATGCTTTTGCCGTATAGGCAGCATCGTTGCCGCAACCCGACAAAGATAAAATCAGCAGAAGTGCAAAAATAATGCAAAAAAACTTTTTCATTATACGCACCCCCTACATAAATGCTTCCGCAACCACAGTAACAATAAAGCCACCGAGTTGTTGCAAAAGAATAACTAACATTATAAGTAAAAATGCGACTGCTGCCATGCCGAGAAAAGTTAAAACAGTCGTCCCGACAAATCTCATCATACCGAAATCGTGAATTTTTAACATCCCGACAACAATGATTAACAGCGAATACAATAAAGCAACGGTTTGAAGTA
>JAZUGP010000049.1:0-9494 GCA_045641225.1 Acutalibacteraceae bacterium | reverse complement strand
CATCCCGAAAAGGTTATGGAAATCATTGAAAAGTACGGCAAACTCGATATGGTGTTCGGCGGTGTCGGTATCAACGGACACTATGCGTTTAACGAACCGCCCGAGCCGGACGAAGAATGCACAAACGAAGAGTTTGCAAACCGTCCGACAAGAGTTTTGAAAATCACAAGAGAAACACGCACGATAAACGCATATATGAATTGCGGAGCCGACTTAAACGCAATACCTACATATTGTATCACGGTTGGTATGAAAGAAATGTTTAGGGCAAAGCGTATTATTATGATAATGCCGCGTGATTGGAATGCCGGTGCGCTCCGTAAAATTTTGCACGGAGATATTACATGCCGTGTTCCTTGCTCACTCTTCCGAAATCATCCGGATGCTACGATTTACACACTGAAAGAAGCAACGGTTTGCCCGATACCCGAAATCAGAGTGTATAATAAATGAGTAGCTTACTAATAAAAAATGCGAAAGCGGTATTGCCGGAAGAAATAAAAGCCACAGATGTTTTAATAGAAAACGGCAAAATCGTTTCCATTGGCAACAATGATAAAGCCGATGAAATGATTGATATCGGCGGAAATTATCTCTTGGCAGGATTTGTAGATATTCATATTCACGGTGGCGGGGGAGCGGACTTTATGGACGCTTCCCCTGAAGCGTTTGAAACCGTTGTCAAGACACATTTAAAGCACGGCACTACAACGATGTTGCCCACCGCTATGTCGGCGTCGGAAGAAGATATCGCCTTATTTTTAAAAGCATTCAAATTTTTTGAAAATAACAGCGAATATGCATCGGTAACACCCGGAGTACATTTGGAAGGACCGTATTTTTCAGGTGCAAACGCCAAAAGCAGTGGAGCACAGCCAAAGGGACTTTTGCGTCTGCCTGATGAAGCAGAAATGGAAAGACTGATTAAGATTGCAGACGGTGATATTCTGCGTTGGGATGCCGCACCTGAGCTTGACGGTAGTGAGATGTTTGTCAATAGATGCCTGCAAAATAACATTATCTGCTCGATTGCCCATTCCGCCGCAACAAGTGAAGAAGCACAAAAGGGTATAGACTGCGGCTTTTCCCATGTAACGCATTTTTATAACGCCGTCACAACTTATCATAAAGAAGGACAAAAGGTGCTTGCAGGTGTGGTTGAAGCGGCATATCTTAACGATAATGTGACCGTTGAACTGATTTGTGACGGCAGACATATCCCGAAAGATGTTTTAAGACTTGCCCTTAAAATCAAAGGTGCTGAAAAAGTATCCGCAATAACCGACGGTATGCGTATTTCAGGTACAAATATGAAAACAGGCAAATTAGGCAGTCTTAAAAACGGTACGGATGTAATAGTTGATGATGCCGTTGCAAAGCTACCCGATATGTCCTCATATGCCGGCAGTATTGCAACAATGGACAGATGCTTTAAGGTACTTGTAAAAGATTACGGCATTGATATGGTAACCGCTTCAAAAATATTGTCTTTGGCTCCGGCAAAGCATATAAAGGCTGATAATATAGGGAAAATAGAAATCGGATATAACGCCGATTTTGTTATTGCAAATAAAGATTTTGAAGTCTTAGATGTAATGAAAAACGGGATTAAAATATAACCTGTTACATGGGATATAGTGAAAACAATAAATTTTATATTGGGTGATATTATGGAAAAACATCAAGAAAATATAATTCCTGCTCTAAATCAAAATAAAGTCAGCGTATTTGACAAAGATGGAAATGACGGACTGAAAATCCTTTTTGTCGGAAATTCGATAACAAGACACGCACCGAAACCCGAAGTGGGTTGGTTTAACGATTGCGGTATGGCAGCCTCTTCAATAGAAAAAGACTATGTTCATTTATTGATGGATAAGGTACACAAAATAGATAAAGATGCATCTTTCCAAATTGCTCAGGTTGCAGGATACGAGTGGAATTTTTCAAAAGAATTGCCAAATGAGTTTTCTGCATGGCAAAAAGCCGCTGACTATAAAGCCGACATCATCATTATGTTTTTCGGCGCAAATGTTAGTGTGGATTATGATGTAGACCCGAATCCTTCAATAACATTCGGAAAAGCCTATGAAAAAATGCGGAACTTTTTTGCAACAAATCCCAATGCCGTATTTCTTCATTCGCAAGGGTTTTATATTCGACCGAAGCTTGATGAGGAAAAGAAAGCAGTAGCTGAAAAATATGGTGATGTCTTTATATCATTAGAGCATATTGTTCATAGAGATGAAACTCACGGAATGTTTAATCATCCAAGTGATTTAGGTATGCAGGAAATAGCTGATACATTTTGGGAATATATCGAAAAAATAATAAAAGCGATTTTGTAAAAAGCGGTCTGATGTAATAGTCGATAACGGCGTTGCAAAGCTTCCTGATATGTCCTCATATGCCGGAAGTATTGCAACAATGGACAGATGCTTTAAGGTACTTGTAAAAGATTACGGCATTGATATTGTAACTGCTTCAAAAATGTTGTCTTTGGCTCCGGCAAAGCATATAAAGGCTGATAATATAGGAAAAATAGCAATCGGATATAACGCCGATTTTGTTATTGCAAATAAATATTTTGAAGTCTTAGATGTAATGAAAAACGGGATTTTATATCAGACTGAAACTTGATTTAAGGCCTATTATTTATAGAGCGTGAATGTCGTTAAATAACAATTGTTTGACATTGGAGATAAAAATGATAGATAGACTAAGATGGTTTATAAAAACACAAAACGATGATACAACATCGTTTCAGTTTAACAATAACCGAGACCTGACTTCGGTTAAAATTTTACTTAATGACGGTTACGAAAGGTTTGCAGGGAACGAAATCACCGTAAAGTATGCACTTAACGCTGTTTTAAGCGACCTTATTTATTTCGGAACTGCAAAAATTCAAAAAGATAAGGACTTTGTAGAAATAATCAGCGATATACCTGTTGCGGCATCCCATGTTTTTGTAACTGTAAAGAATTCAAATATACTTGTCAAAGAAATCGAACTTTACGAAGAACTAAGAGAAGAAGCCACAAACTATTATCCTGCATATTTTGATACCGTACTAAACGAAAATTATTTTCTTGATACTGTTTCGGTTTTTACATCCAAAGAGGGATATTCAAATTATAAGGTTTATACTTCGCTTAACGGCTCTGATTTTGATTTTTTAGCCGAAAAAGAAAACGATTTACCGTGCGATTTTTCTACCGGAGACCTATATAACGCAAATGGCAGGGAAGCACGGATTATAAGAGTGTATATCGAATACAATTCCGCTTATGTCGAGGCACTTTTTGATAAGGTTACCTATACCGGAAAACCGTCAAAAACGCCTATTATTTATCCAAAAGAAATCTGTATTGAAGATTTTAAGAACAGTAAATACAATCTTAAAATAACAAATGATGATACATACGAAGAAGTTTACTCTATAATCGAAAGAAGAATAGGCAAAGAGTATAAAGATTGGTTTGAATTTGAGTTAAATGATAATCCGAATCAAAACGGATATGATTTTTTTAGAATAAAAAACGATAATAATAAAATAAAAATAATCGGCAACAACGGTGTATCTTTATGTGTCGGACTTAATCATTATCTAAAATATTACTGTAAGGTAAATATAAGTCAGGTAGGCTGTCAAACAAAAATGCCGTCCGATACAGTTTTATTAGATAAAGATATTTTCCGTGAAACAAAAGCAAAGGTAAGGTATGCCTATAATTACTGTACTCTTTCTTATTCTATGGCATTTTGGGGAGAAAAAGAGTGGGAAGATGAACTCGATTGGTTGGCTCTGAACGGTGTTAATGTTGTGCTTGACATAACAGCCCAAGAGGAAGTTTGGCGAAGATTTTTAAGCAAAATAGGTTATACCCATAATGAAATAAAGAAATTCATTGCAGGTCCTGCCTATTATGCTTGGTTTTATATGGCGAATCTTTCGGGATTCGGCGGTCCTGTTCACGATAGTTGGTTCGAGAGAAGAACTAATCTCGCAAGGAAAAACCATTTCAAAATGCGAAAACTCGGTATGTATCCCGTTTTGCAAGGGTATAGCGGTATGGTTCCGATTGATATAAAGAAACACGATAATACCGCAGAAGTAATACCGCAAGGTACATGGGGTTCGTTCGACAGACCTACAATGTTAAGAACTACCTCAGATACTTTTAGAAAGTATGCTGATATATTTTATGGTGTTCAAAAAGAAGTTTACGGCGATTACAGTCATTTCTTTGCTACCGACCCATTTCACGAGGGTGGAAATGTAGGAGATATGTCACCCTACGATATTTCAAGAGAAGTATTGTCCTCAATGCTTAAAAACAACAAAGAAAGCATTTGGATTATACAGTCTTGGCAAAATAATCCGACCTCTGAACTTTTAAGAGGAATTGGCAGTATAGAAAACGGCAGGGAACACGCACTGATATTAGACCTTTATTCTGAAAAATATCAAAATTATAAAAACGGCAATCCTCAAAATAACGCACACGGTTACAGTGATGAATTTGATAAAACGCCGTTTGTATTTTGTATGCTTAATAATTTCGGCGGTCGATTGGGTCTTCACGGGCATATTGACAACCTTAATAAGTTTATCCCCGAAACATTTAATAACTGTAAGTGTATAAAGGGTATCGGAATTACTCCGGAAGCGAGTTTTAACAATCCCGTTTTGTATGATTTCTTTTTTGAATATGTTTGGCGTGAAAATGCAAGTTCTCAAATGTCACCGATAGATGTTTATTCTTGGGTTTGCAATTATTCCGAAAGAAGATACGGAAAGAAAAGTAACTCTGCAAACGGTGCATGGAAAATCCTTATAGATACGGTTTATAATTCAAAATATAATAATGTCGGTCAAGGCGCGGCAGAATCTATTGTTAATGCAAGACCTACGCTCGAAAGTAAACCGGCATCCTCTTGGGGAAATGCCATAATTTCCTACGATAAAAAAGAACTTGAAAACGCATTAAAACTGTTACTTGAAGATTATCAATCATTAAAAATAAGTAAAGGTTATATTTACGATTTAATTTCAGTAACACAACAGGTACTTTCCAATAAGGCACAGGATGTTCATCATAAAATGGGAGATGCATTTAACAGTAAAGATTTAGACGAATTTATAAAGTATTCGGATATATTTTTAAAAATTGCCGATTTAATGAATGAGGTTTTGTCGGGGGACGAACATTATCTCCTCGGCAGTTGGATTCATAAAGCGGTTAAACTTTCGGAAAACACCGATGATTTTACAAAAATGCTTTATATGCTTAATGCCAAATCGTTAATAACGACATGGGGTTCTTTTAATCAATGTGAAACGGGCGGGCTCAGAGATTATTCAAACCGTCAGTGGTCGGGTTTGATTTCCGATTTTTATAAAGTTCGTTGGGAACATTGGATAAATGAGCGCATCAAGGAACTCAAAGGCGAAAAGTCTGAAGAAAAAACCGATTGGTTTGCTTTTGAGTGGAATTGGGTAAGAGAAAACCGCACTTTCAGTGACGCCCTAAAAAATGTCAATTTATTATTGTTAAGTCAAAAAATCCTTTTGTAAAACAAAAGTAAAAATCATCAAGAAATGAGGCAACAGAATGTATACGAAACACATAAGGAGCATTTAAGTAAAATCATTGCCGGCGCAAAATATGAGCTGTGCGGAATGAAGAGTAAGCTATAAACGGAGAAATGGCATACCTATGAACATTTTATCACAGATATTTGGTATCGGAGCGATGATATCACTGTTTTTGATATATCAACAGAAAGAACGCAGTAAGATGCTTAAATGCAAATTAACTGCGGATATATGCTGGACTATACATTATATTTTACTCGGTGCATATGGCGGTGCAATTCCGAATTTTGTCGGCATTTTCAGAGAAACCGTATTTTTGAATCGCGAAAAACAGGAGTGGGCGGACAGTCGAATATGGTTGATTGTTTTTCTTTTAATCAATTGGGGAATCGGTATATTTACTTTTTCCTCACCGATAAATATTATGCCGATTGCCGCATCAACAATTGTTTCGGTGGCAATGTGGATAAAAAATCCAACGGCTGCTAAACTTATTTCCATACCTGTGTCAACGACATTTTTACTATACGATTACTTTGTCGGTTCATGGATAGGTATAATCAATGAAAGCATGGCACTTGCTTCTATTGCAATTTATTTTGTAAAAAATAAGGAGAGACGAAAAAATGGCAACAATATTTAATGAGGACTTTAAAACCGAAAAAACATTGGCTTACACCAATGGGCAAACAATTACAGATTATCTTGCAGTAATTTCAGACGATGTATCTGAAAGTACTATTGAAAAAGGTGATATTTTTTCGAACGAAATCAATAATAATTATGTTTCTGATTTTGAAAAGAAAAGTGACCTTATGGCTCATGTGTCTACATTCGTATTTAAAGACGGATACATATATATGACCTATTATGCCAATACAGAATCAGAAGCCGAAGACCCGAATTGTCAGACTGCGCGCTTTGTAATTTGCTCCGAAAATGATTTGGATAACAAAAAAATAATGGATATTCAAACTGTCGGTGACGAATGCGGAGGAGGAACAGTAGAGCAGGTTTATGACACCATTCTTATGCAGAAGGATGAAGATACTTTTTTTATTTTGTGGACAGCAAAGGTATCGGGAAACTATTACCGTCTGTACAGAACTTATAAAATTTCCGAAAATCGTTTAGGCGATGTGGGAGTTAACAGATTTAAGGTCGGTAATATTACAAATGATTTCAGTACGAGCGGAATAAAATCTGCTCTTGCCGAGAACGGAATTCCGTGTAAGAAAACATATGCTGACATAGGTATAATGCAGAAGCAGAGTTATCGTATTGAAAACGGAGGGAAATACTATTACAGCGGAACTTATAGCGGTGATTTTAACTGTATTATAAAAAGTAAAGATTTGATTACATGGGAATATGTTTCGCAACCTGATTTTCCCAATAACTCAAAGTGGGAAAATGCCGTATATGTAAAAAATGACAGGGTTTATTATTTTGTAAGGCAGCAGGATCATGAAAAAACCGGCTTTTTGTCATATTATGATTTGACCAATAACACTTGGGAAAAGCCTGTTCTTATACATGACTGTCAATCAAGGTCGGATTTTATCGAATATAAAAACGAACTTTATCTTTTCCATGCACCAAAGGACAGAGAACATATCGGTATAGTAAAAATTGATGAAAACAATATAAAAAACAGCTTTGCAGTTGCTCAATCAGACATTCGTTCCAGTTGTTTTTATCCTTTTGTCGAATACGGAAGTGACGGTATGCTTTATATGTCATATACAGTCGACAGAAAGCATATACGACTTGCTAAATTTGATATGGATAAAATTATTAAATAAGTGATAGTTATGAAAAATGATTTTTTTGATATAGAATTTGATGAAAATGACGGAACCGTAAAATCCATAGTGTTATCAAACGACCCTGATAAAATGAATTGGTGCTCCGAGTACGGAAAATGGGGAAAGGTGCATTTTGAATATTACAGTGGCTTTTACGGAAAGTATGCAATAAGGAAAAAGGCACTTGAATTGGTGAGCTTTTCGCAAAATAATAACCGTGCAGATGCAGTTTATTCCAACGGGGTATTGCAGGTGTCGGTCGGTTATTTCTTTGATGAGTATGGATATTTTGTTCAAAAATTTATCTTTAAAAATCTTCTGTATGCAGATTTATTTTTAAGCGAATATAACTGTTCAGTCGAATTGCCGTTAAATGATAATTATACTTATGCCGATGACTGTCTTGTTCACAGTTGCAATACACATATCTGGTGCGGCTTAAACACAACATATGTTAATGCTGTTAAAATGGGAGTGTCAGAAAACAATCTTGGAATTGTTGCTTCAAAAGGCTCTTTTAACAGTTACAGTATATTGGATTGTGAAAGTAATAAAAGAGGTAGATTTTTGCTGAATTTAGCACCGTTTGAACTTTGCCAAGATGAAGAATATGAGGTTGACCTTGCTGTTTTTCCGTCTAAAAGCAATGAAGATTTTCGATTCAAAGCACTTGAGTTTTCACAGTTTATCTGCATATCTTCAGAGCATTACACCGTATTTGAAAATGAAAAAATACATTTTACGGCTGAAACAGGACAAATTATTACGAATGCTCGTGTATATACCAAAGATAATGACATTGACTTTTTCGTTGACGGAAATACTGTAACGGTTGATTATATGCCTGTTTACTTGGGTGATATCAGATTTTTTATTGAAATAGACGGTAATACTACCTATGCCGATTTTACCGTAAAGCCGTGCTTTGAAAAGATTGTAGCAGAAAGAATTAAATTCATTGTAGAAAAACAGCAGTATCACAAGGTGGGCAGTCCGCTTGATGGAGCATTCCTGATTTATGATAATAAAGAAGCACATATGATTTTTGAAGACAGCGTCCCCGACCATAACGCATCCCGCGAAAGAATAGGCATGGGACTGCTTATTGCCAAGTATTTGCAGACACATAAAAATCAAAAGTATTATGATGCGCTTATGAAGTTTGTACGGTTTATAAAAAGGGAAATTTATGACAGTAATACAGGATATGTGTATAACACAATCGGCAAACCTGAAAACCAAATCCGTCTTTATAATGCACCGTGGGTCAGTATGTTTTTTAATGAAATATACACTCTTACTAAGGACAAATTGTATTTGTATGACATAATGAAACTTCTTGAAAATTATTATTCGTCAGGCGGAGATAAATTTTATCCGAATGGAATATCAATTATAAATATTTTGGATTCGCTGAAAAAAGAAAATATGGATAAAGAATATAACGAGCTGTATTGCTTATTCAAAAAGCATATTGACAATATCATCGCAAACGGTATTTCATACCCGAAACATGAAGTTAATTATGAACAGACTATTGTATCGCCGGCGGCAACATTGATTTCGGAATTTGCACGGATATCAAAGGACGAATACTATTTGTCCAATGCCGAAATACATATAAATTTACTGGAAAGATTTAACGGAGAACAACCAAGTTTCCGGCAAAACGAAATCCCTATAAGATATTGGGATGATTTTTGGTTTGGAAAAATGATGATTATGGGTGATACCTTTCCTCATTATTGGAGTTGTCTTACGGCACGGGCATTTAATGACTATTATTTAGCTTCAGGTGAGGTGAAATATTTAGAAAAAGCGAAAGAATGTATGCGAAATTGCTTGTGTCTGTTTTTCGAAGACGGTACGGCATCTTCCGCATATGTATATCCGTATCGGGTTGACGGAAAATATATGCAAAAATATGACGATTGGGCAAATGATCAGGATTTTGCGTTATACTTTGCAATTGAAACAGGACTTATGTAATGCAGAAAAAATTCATAATTATTTTATTTTGAAATTGTTAAAAATTTTGTCGGCGAAACGCCGCAAAGCTTTTTAAAGGTTTTGCTGAAATGGTA
>JAZUGP010000048.1:0-12849 GCA_045641225.1 Acutalibacteraceae bacterium | reverse complement strand
CTTGTTGATAATAAGAGCGAAGTTTATACAAGTGCAAAAAACATTCTTGCGGATATTTCAAAAGATTTTACCCTTTATAATGTGTATGCTACATTAAACGGAGAAAAGGTAACACCCAACGGCAATGTAAAAATCACATTTAATATACCTGAAAATTACGCAAAGGAACTGTCGCTTTATTTTGTCGGTGAAGACGGCACAAGTGAAAAACTCAATACAACCGTCAGCGAAGACGGTAAATCCGTTACCATAGAAACTTCAAAATTGGGGCTTTTCTCGATTTGTAATCCGGACGATGCCGAAAGTACAGAAACAAAGGCAGAAACTAAATCCGAAAACTCCTCAAATCTTTGGATTTATATAGTTATTGCTGTGGCAGTGTTACTTATAGTTGGAGGAATCGTTATCGCATTGGCAATTAAGAAGAGGAAAGATTAATTATTTGCGTAGTGCTTTAGCAATTTAAAATTTTGTATAGCGATATTAAATTTTTCTTTACGGAAAATTTAATATCGCTTGTTTTTTTATTTTTGTAAACTTTTATGAATTCGTTATTGTTTTCTTGAAAATTAAAATACAGGTAAGTTAAAAAGTAATTGCTGTCTTTATAAAAATGAAGGAGGAGTTACAATGACTTACACAAAAATGTTTGGAAAATTTATTTTGTTATGCTTTTTATAGCAAAGGACAGACTGTTCATGGGTTGCGTAAAATGTGAACGAAAATTCAAGTCACCACTTTATTTTTCACATAAAGTATGGTATAATAATTAGGATAATAATTCCCATTTTTCCCATTTGTTTTTTGAGTATAAAAAAGGCGTAATTATGACCTTGTCTGGAACAAAAGCCGATTTTTGACAAAAAATACCAATGAAAAATGATGAAAAACCTTAAAATATGGTCTATAGTAATCGTAATAAAATCGTCAAAAAGGGGGTATTTTTGCTTGGAATCTTTCAAAATTCATTCTGATTTTAAGCCGACCGGTGACCAGCCGCAGGCAATAAAAAAATTAGTTGACGGAATTAACCAAGGACTTAAAGAGCAGGTTTTACTAGGGGTTACGGGATCCGGCAAGACATTCACAATGGCTAATGTTATAGCCGGGGTGAATAGACCTACCCTCGTTTTGGCACACAATAAAACCCTCGCAGCCCAGCTTTGCAGTGAGTTCCGCGAATTCTTCCCCGAAAACGCGGTTGAATATTTTGTTTCCTATTATGACTACTACCAGCCCGAGGCATACATTCCCGGCACGGATACCTATATCGAAAAGGACTCTGCGATAAACGATGAAATAGATAAACTCCGTCATAGCGCTACCTGTGCGCTTTCGGAACGGCGCGATGTTATCATAGTTGCCTCGGTTTCCTGCATATATTCGCTCGGCAGTCCCATAGATTATCGTAATATGGTAATTTCACTGCGTACGGGAATGGAAAAATCCCGTGATGAGCTTATCAGAAAGCTTGTTGATTTACAGTACGAGAGAAATGATATAAACTTTGTAAGAAATAAGTTCAGGGTACGCGGAGATACGGTTGAGATTTATCCCGCATATTCCTATGAAAACGCGTTGAGGATAGAGTTTTTCGGCGACGAGGTGGACCGTATAAGCGAGATAAACACCCTTACCGGTGAGGTAAAGCAGTTTTTATCGCATACGGCGATTTACCCCGCTTCGCACTATATAGTTCCTCACGATAAACTCGAAGAGGCACTTAATGAGCTTAAGGATGAAATGGAACAAAGGGTAGATTTTTTTACCGAAAACGGAAAGCTTATTGAGGCGCAGAGAATCCGTCAGCGCACCGAATACGATATCGAGATGTTACGCGAAATCGGTGTTTGTAAGGGCATCGAAAACTATTCGCGGGTACTTTCACGCAGAGCGCCCGGCTCCACACCCTCAACGCTTCTTGATTATTTTCCCGATGATTTTCTGCTTTTTGTCGATGAGTCGCACGTAACACTTCCGCAGGTGCGGGGAATGTTCGGCGGTGATAAGGGCAGAAAGGATAACCTTGTGGAATACGGTTTTAGGCTTCCCTCGGCATACGATAACCGTCCTCTCAATTTCGGTGAGTTTTACAGCCATATAAATCAGGCGATTTTTGTTTCCGCCACACCCGCCGATTTTGAGCGGGAGCACGCTTCTCAGATAGTAGAGCAGGTTATAAGACCTACGGGGCTGTTAGACCCGAAAGTCACCGTGAAATCGTCCGAGGGGCAGATAGACGACCTTATATCCCTTATAAACGAGCGAGCCGCAAGAAAAGAAAGGGTGCTCGTTACCACACTTACAAAAAAAATGGCGGAGGACCTTACCGAATATCTCGATAATCTCGGTATCAGGGTAAGGTATATGCACTATGATATCGATACGGTTGAGCGTATGGAGATAATAAGGGATTTAAGACTCGGTGAGTTTGATGTTCTTGTGGGCATAAATCTTTTGCGCGAGGGACTCGATATACCCGAGGTTTCGCTTGTTGCCATACTCGATGCCGACAAAGAGGGATTTTTGCGCAGTGAAACCTCACTTGTGCAGACCATCGGCAGAGCGGCAAGAAACGCAAACGGCGAGGTTGTTATGTATGCCGATACGGTAACAAACTCTATGGAAAATGCGATAACGGAAACCGAGCGCCGCCGTGCGATTCAGCAAAAATATAACGAGGAGCACGGGATAACGCCGAAAACCATTGTAAAGGACGTCCGTGATATAATCGAAATCGGCACAAAAGCCGAAAACGATAAGCCGTATAATAAAATGTCAAGGGCTGAAAGGGAACAGCTTATTAAACGCCTTACAAGGGAAATGCAGCAGGCGGCAAAGATACTTGAGTTTGAATATGCAGCCGAGCTTCGTGACAAGATAAATAAATTGCGTGACGGCAAGTAAAGTTATAACGGAGGCAGGACATTGTCAACTGAAAAAATAGTAATCCGCGGTGCAAATGAGCACAACCTCAAAAACATAGACGTTGAGATACCGAGGGACAAGCTTGTGGTATTTACGGGGCTTTCGGGCTCGGGTAAATCCTCACTTGCCTTTGATACCATATACGCAGAGGGGCAGAGAAGATACGTCGAGTCGCTTTCAAGCTATGCACGTCAGTTTTTAGGGCAGATGGAAAAGCCCGATGTTGAAACAATAGAGGGACTTTCACCCGCCATATCAATTGATCAGAAAACAACCTCAAAAAATCCGCGTTCCACTGTGGGAACCGTAACCGAGATATACGATTATCTGCGCCTTTTGTATGCAAGAGTGGGTGTGCCGCACTGTCCCGTTTGCGGCAAAGAGATAACACAACAGTCTACCGACCGCATAGTAGATACCGTTTTAAAGCTTAACGAGGGCAGTAAGATACAAATACTTTCACCTATAGTAAGGGGCAGAAAGGGCGAATATCAAAAGGAACTTGAGGGTATAAAAAAGTCGGGATATGTGCGTGTGAGGATAGACGGCAGCATATACGACCTTTCCGATGTCATAAAGCTTGATAAGAATAAAAAGCATCATATAGAGGTTATCGTTGACCGCCTTGTGATAAAAAAGAACATTCAGTCACGCCTTACCGACAGTATCGAGACCGCACTCGCCTTATCCGGCGGACTTGTTTATGTTGATGTAACTGACGGCGAGGAAATGCAGTTTTCACAAAGTTATGCCTGCGAGGAACACGGCATAAGCATACCGGAGCTGTCCCCCACAATGTTTTCATTTAATAACCCGATAGGCGCTTGCCCTACCTGTACCGGTATCGGTTTTTTCAAAAAAATCGACCATAGACTTGTTATAAGCGATGAGGAAAAATCCCTTGCGGATGGCTGTATCAAGGCGGCAGGATGGGGAGTTAATACCTGGCTGAACCCCGATGCCGGCACAATAGCAATGATGTATTACAGCGCAATAGCGGATAAGTACGGCTTTGATGTAAACACACCGTGGAAGGATATACCCGAGGCAGGCAAAAACGCAGTCCTTTACGGCACGGGCGAAGAAAAGCTTGAGCTTCACCGCAATACCGATTTCGGCGGCGGTGTCTATCACGGCGCCTTTGAGGGTGTTGTGAATAATCTGCAGCGCCGATATGAAACAACTAAAAGCGATTATGCCCGTGAGGAGATTGAAAGCTATATGAACGAAAGCGAGTGCCCCGATTGTAAGGGCGCACGCTTAAAACCCGAGTTTTTGGCTGTTACGGTGGGCGGAAAGAATATTAACGAGCTGTGTGATATGTCGGTATCAACCGCCGTTGAGTTTATAAACTCACTCACCTTCGGTGAACGGGACGGTATGATAGCAAAGCCCATATTAAAAGAGATAAAAGCACGCCTTGATTTTCTTGCAAGTGTGGGACTTGATTATCTTTCGCTTTCGCGCTCGGCAGGTACGCTTTCGGGCGGCGAGGCACAACGCATAAGACTTGCAACACAGATAGGCTCGGCACTTTGCGGCGTGCTTTATATTCTTGGTGAGCCGAGTATAGGTCTTCATCAAAGGGACAATGAGCGGCTTTTAAACACCCTTAAAAAGCTTCGTGATATCGGCAACACCCTTATCGTTGTGGAACACGATGAGGATACAATACGCACTGCTGATTATATTGTGGATATAGGCCCCGGCGCGGGTATTCACGGCGGTGAGGTAGTTTTCACCGGCACGCCGGAGGAATTAAAGGGCTGTAAAAGCTCCGTAACCTCCGATTATCTTACGGGCAGAAAACAAATACCCGTTCCGAGTGTGAGAAGAAAGGGCAACGGTAATTATCTTACCGTTAAGGGTGCCAAAGAAAACAACCTGAAAAATATTGACGTGAAGATACCGCTCGGCAGGTTTGTATGCGTTACGGGTGTTTCGGGCAGCGGTAAGTCCTCGCTTGTAAACGATATTCTCTATAAGGCGCTTGCAAATAAGCTTAACCGCGCCAAAACAGTTTCGGGCGTTTACAAAAGCCTTGAGGGAACCGAATATCTCGATAAAGTAATAAATATTGACCAATCACCGATAGGCAGAACACCTAGGAGTAACCCCGCCACTTATACGGGAGTTTTCACCGATATACGCGAGCTTTTCGCTTCCACAAAGGAGGCCAAGGCAAAGGGCTACACCGCAAGCCGTTTTTCCTTTAATGTAAAGGGCGGCCGCTGTGAGGCTTGTCAGGGTGACGGCATAATCAAGATAGAAATGCATTTTCTACCCGATATTTATGTTCCGTGTGAGGTTTGCGGCGGCGCAAGGTACAACCGCGAAACTCTTGCCGTTAAGTATAAGGATAAGAATATATACGATGTGCTTAATATGACGGTGGAGGAGGGTATGTATTTCTTTGAAAGCATACCGAGGATATATAAAAAGCTTAAAACACTGTTTGATGTGGGGCTCGGATATATCAAGATAGGGCAGAGCGCCACCACACTTTCGGGTGGCGAGGCACAGCGCGTTAAGCTTGCCACCGAGCTTTCAAAACGCGCTACAGGTAAAACCATATATATTCTCGATGAGCCCACAACGGGACTTCATACGGCAGATGTTCACAAGCTTTGCGATGTTTTGCAGAGAATAGTGGACGGCGGCAACACCGTGCTCGTTATAGAACATAACCTTGATGTTATAAAAACCGCCGACTATATAATAGATTTAGGTCCCGAGGGCGGCGATAACGGCGGTACCGTTATCTGTTCGGGAACACCGGAGGAGATAGCAAAGTGCGAGCGGTCTTATACCGGTCGGTTCCTTAAAAAACTGCTTTAACCAAGTGCTGTAATTCAAAAAAACGGGGTATCCGACTTGTCTTGTCGGATACCCCGTTGCTTTATGCGGTTGACGGTAATAAATCGGTTTTACTCTATCGGGTATGAAAGAGCTGTACCGCTTGTATGGTTCTCATATTTAACCGAAACCGAGAATTGAAGCGCAACCTTTTTTTCGGCGTTGAGTGTCAGTCTTTTTTCGGTTATTTCATATCCTAAGCTGTTTTTAAAACTGTTTTTGATATCGTTGTCAAGCTTATTGATAAGCGCGGCTTCGTCAGGCTTTACCACATTCAAGTCATCAAAAACATAGGGGTTAAAGTAAAAATTAATAATATTGCCGTGCTGTGATATTGTAACAAAAGAACTTTCCACGGTTTTATAACCTAATATTTCCTTGCTATAAGAAACATAATACACCTTAAGCGACTCGTTATAAGTACACATATCGAGCACATAGCCGTTCATATCAATGCTTTTTGAAATAATGTTTTTTGCAATGCTTTGGGCTTCCTGCTCGGTGATTGTTACACCGTCATCCTCCTCCGGCAATACCGTGCCGCCGTATACAATAACTTTTCCCGTAACTATATCATATTCAGCCGTTGCATCTTCTCCGACATAAACCGCGCGGTCATGCTTTTGAATGTTGTTTGCTTTTTCGGTTTTACTGTATGAAAGGGTTATGCTTTTTCCGTTGATGTTTAATGTTTTGTCTTCCTCAATGATGAACTTTTCTTCATCAGAGGTATTGTTTTTTGATTCCTCAGAGCTGCTTTCGGTTTTTACCGGTATGCTTGATTCAATGGCTTCCGACCCGCTTGCGGCATTTTTACCCGTGCATCCCGCAATCAAAACAAAAGCGATTAAAAGAGCAACTGAAAATAATACTTTTTTCATAAACTAAGCTCCTTCTCGGATTTTGGTATACACTTACTGGATATTCATTCGAATGTGCAAAAGTTATTTTATTATACTTTTAATTTTGCCGTGCAGTCTTGCTATATAAAAAGCCGCAACACGCGATATTGCAATATCATAAAGCACAAACACAATATTGCAAAGAATAAGGAATATGTATATCCCGTATTCGCCTATCACACCGAGGTCATCAAACCCCACACCGAGAAGCTTTACGGAAATATAATAGTCAAGAACGGCGCATGCATTAAAAATCAGTATTTTGATTATCCATTCCAAGGGCGCTTTATTAAGCCTTTCAACAGCCGCCTTAACAATCGGGTAAAACCCGAAAAGACAGATATAAAGCATTTTTGATTCGGGCTCAGCAAAAAAGAAGATAAGAAGTGCGCTTGTAATATAGGTGAAAAAAGCATACTTTTTATCTATTTCAATAAGCGGCACCATCACGAACAGTCCCGCCATGGCAGGTACCGCATAGGTGAGATACGGGAAATACCCGAGCATCATAAAAGCCGTGGCAAGAGCGGCACATACAGCGCTTACGGTAAGCTTTAGATTGCTTTTCATATTATCGGCAGCCTATACACGAGCAGAGATTTCCGCCGAGCATTTCACAACAGCAATCGGCACACACAAGGCTTTGGCACATATCACAGCATCCGCAATCGTTAGAGCCGCCGTATGAACGGTAAGGGTTATACTGACTGCCCGCCTGACGTTGAGCGCGGTTAAGCGCGGTCTGGTATTCCGAGTTCTGCGGGTCCATACGGGCGGCGGTGGAAAAGCTTGTGTATGCCTGATCAAACCAACCTCTCCTGTAAAGCACCGTACCGTTTAAAAAGTACCATTCGGCATTACGCGACTGAGGCGGTACACCGTCAAGTATTTCCTGCGCCTGTTCAAGTCTGCCCTGATTAATAAGCGAGCGGACCTCGGGAAACGCACTGCCGCCGGTACTGCCTGAATAGCCGCCCTTCGCACCGGCTCTGCGCTCGTTCATAATGGCATCGTAGGCATCGTTTATTTCCTTCATTTTTTCGGAGGCGAGGTCGGAAAGCGGATTATCAGCATAATTATCGGGGTGATATTTTCTTGCAAGATTTCTGTAAGCCTCTTTCACCTGTTCATCGGTAGCGTTGTGTTCAACACCTAATACAGCATAAGGGTCGTTCATTTTTCGGTCTCCTTTAAAAAGGTCTTTTCAAGACCAAGATAGATTATATTGCCGAGTATCGGCTTATACTTTTTTATATCAAGCAGCTCAAAAGCTTTTGCTGCCTCATTAACGCAAAAATAAAGCTGAGGATAAACCTTTTGTTTAATATATGCCTTGATATCCTCGCCTGCGCTGTATTTTAGGCAGTTATAGGAGCCTGATTTAATATCGTCACCAAGATCCGCGGCGGCATCAAGCAGATAAACATATCTTCCAATACAGTAGCCCAAACGGTTAAGCACTCTTTTTTGCGCATCGTTTTCACTGCAAAGCGCAAATATTTCGGACATAACACTTGCCGTGGGCTCGCAAGCCATATCAAGATTATCGCAGTTTTCGTTTTCAAGCTTATTCTGTGCAGAAATATAGCCCGATATGATGCTTTCTATTTCGGGATAATCAGCTATTGCCTTTTTATGCGCCCTTGAAAACAGAGGCTTTATGATAACGAAGCCTAATTTTTTAAAGCCTTTTTCGTCAGCTATATTATCGAGTATTTTGTAATACAGCATTATCATGGCGCAGGCGGCGGGCATATCAAAATCCTGCTCGTCCGCACAGTACATACAGCTTTTAAGCGGATTTACCCTGCAACGCTTTTTTTCGTACCGCGGGCAGCCCTCTTTAAGCGACATATTGAGCATTGTAAGAAAGGTAAAATCATAGCTTAAGGTAAGTCGGGAAAGTCTGCCGTAATTCCTACCCAACCGGCGGCAAAGCGAACAGTAAACCGCCTTGTAGGTATCGTATTCCTTGATTTTAAGCTCCGGCTTATCAGCCCTTATATACCCGAACATACCGTATCACCACACTTTTATGTTAACATTTTATACTAAACGGCGCTTTCAGTTATGAACAATGTGTAAAATATTTAAGTGTATATGCCGAAGCACCTTTATTTTATACTTGACTTTTTTATATGTTTGCGTTATGATAGTTGTACCAAATGGAACACTTTTTTGGAGGTAATGATTTGGATAATGTTATAAAAACAACAGTTTCCGGTATTTTTCTTTTTAAAGGGTGCGAAAGTGCTGTGAACCTTGCATTACCCGATAAGGTTTACTGTTATAAAAAGGGGACCGAGATATCGGCATCGTGTGAATACAGAGGGGGACTCGGAGTTATTTTAAGCGGCACTGCCGTATCCGAGCCGATAATATCCGAAAGCACGGTGCTTACCGTATTTTCAAAAGGTGATGTGTTCGGAGCCGCTACCGTCTTTTCGCCTGAAGAAAATATAAGCAGGGTATATGCCAAAACCGACTGCCGTGTGGCATATATAGAAAAACCGAAGCTTTGTGAAATTTTTGAAAAGTTTCCGCAATCGGCGTTAAACTTTATAGAGTTTTTATCGGATAAAATATGTTATTTAAACCGCAAGATTTCGATTTTTACCTCACAGAGCGCAAGCAGCAAGCTTTATAATTACCTTGCTTCAAATGAGGCGGCAAGAAAATCGCTTAATTGCTCACAGCTCGCAAAAATACTCGGTATCGGCAGAACAAGTCTTTACCGCGCGTTTTGTGAGCTTGAAGAAAAAAGACTTATTAAAAGAGAGGATAAAAGGGTGATTTTATTATGAAAAAGCTTATAAAAATCGCGGCATTTCTTCTTGCCGCTTTAATGCTTACCTCCTGCGGTGCGGGTAACACCGAAAGCAAGCCCAAAACACAAAAGCAGGATAAAGTAAATCTGTTTGTAATTTCGGGGCCCACCGGCATAGGCTCGCTTAATCTGTGGGAAAAGTCGGATAACGGCGAAACCGAGAATAAATATAACGTTACGCTTACTTCCTCGAATGATGAGGTGGTAGCCGCACTCTCTAACGGCAGTGCAGATATTGCCGCTGTTTCCACCGTTCTTGCCTCAACGGTTTACAACAAAACCAAAGGCAAAATAAAGGTGCTTGCAGTAAATACCACGGGAGTGCTTTCGATACTTTCAAATGAAGATATAACCACGTTTTCGGACCTTAGGGGCAAAACCCTTTACAGTATGGGGCAGGGCGCTAATCCCGAATATATCCTTAACTACCTGCTTGCAAAAAACGGTCTTGACCCCAAAAAAGATTTAACCGTAAAGTTTGTAACCGAGGCAAGCGAGCTGCTCACCGTGTGGGCAAATGAGCCCAAAGCGGCTATTATGGCACCTCAGCCGGTTACCACAAGCCTGCTTGCAAGAAATACCGGCTGTAAAAAGGTGTTGGATATGACCGAGGAATGGAACAAGGTTTCGCTTGACAGCTCGCTGATGATGGGTTGCGTTATTGCGAGAAGCGACTATATCAAGAGCAATCCGAAAGCTGTTAAAACATTTTTAAAAGAATATAACGAATCGGTGCTTGCTGCCCAAAACGATGTAAAGGGCACCGCAAAGCTTTGCGCCGAAAAGAGAATAATTTCAAACGCCGCTCTTGCCGAAAAAGCAATTCCGGAATGCGGACTCACGGTTGTTTTGGGCGAGGAAATGAAAACGGGACTTTCGGGATATTTAAAGGCAATGTTTGAGCAAAACCCGAAATCAGTAGGCGGAGAATTACCGAAGGATGATTTTTATTATGATGAAAAGTAAAGCGTTTTTAAAAAACACCGTGGTAGTTGTATTCTGGCTTTTAGTGTGGCAGGTACTCGCATCGCTTGCAAACCGAAACCTTATTATACCGATACCCACATTTTTTGATACTGTAAAAACACTGTTTTTAATAGGCGGAACAAAAGAGTTTCTGCTTAGCGCCCTTATGTCGTTTTTAAGAATAGGCGCAGGCTTTGTGCTTGCGGTGGCGGCAGGTTGTGTATGTGCGGTGCTTTCAGCCTATATACCGCCTTTCAGAGCACTTTTTGAACCGCTTCTTAAGATAATACGAGCGGTGCCGGTGGCATCATTTATAATGCTTGTTTTTCTGTGGCTTGAACGCGGCACTATACCTACCTTTATTTCATTTCTTACCGTACTCCCGATAGTGTGGGCAAATGTTTTGGAGGGCATATCCAAAACAGATAAAAAGCTTATCGAAATGGCAAGTGTTATGGGGCTCAAAAAACCGCGAATAATAAAAGAAATAGTAATAGGCGGAGTAAAACCGTATTTTACCACCGCAGCGGCAACGGGCTTGGGCTTTGCATGGAAATCGGGCGCCGCCGCCGAGGTTATCTGCCGCACCGGTAACTCCTTGGGTGAGATACTGTGGCGCGGTAAGAGTGATGTGAACTATAATGAGGTGTTTGCCGTAACCGCAGTTATCATCATTTTAAGCATTTTGCTTGAAAACGGTATAAGACTTATACTTGAAAGGGGTAACTCGCATGATTGACTATAAAAATGTAAGTTTTTCCTATAAGGGTAAAAAGCCGGTAATAAACAACTTTTCTCTCACCGTGAACGAAGGGGACAGGATTTCATTCAAAGCTCCCTCGGGCAAAGGAAAAACAACACTTTTAAGGTTAACTATGGGACTTGAAAAGCCCGAAAGCGGTACGGTAACCCTATCGCCCGATATAAAGATTTCGGCGGTGTTTCAGGAGGACAGACTTATCCCCTTTAAAACCGTTTTGCAAAATATTGAGCTGTTTTCAAACCGCGAAACGGCGCTTTATTATCTTGATGCACTCGGAATAGGGGATACCGCCGATAAAATGCCCGATGAGCTTTCGGGCGGTATGAAGCGCAGGGTAGCCATAGCCCGCGCCCTTGCCCGAGATTTTGATTTACTGATACTTGACGAGCCCGTAACGGCACTGGACAAGGAGAATGTGGAGAATTGTTTAAGGGTAATTGATAAGCGCGTAGGGGATAAGACTCTTTTGCTTGTAACACATGATGATTACGCCGAAAAGCTTTTAAATACAAAAACAGTAGAGCTTTAATGCGCCGAAACACATTTTTTTCTTGCATTTAACAGCGGTTATGAGTTAAAATATATTTACAGTAAAGGCAGGAGGTTGTTATATGCCAGGCAATAATAGTTTTAAAATCAACACAAAAAACAAAAATTTGTATTTAAGGGTTTCAAAGGGCCATTTTGCAACCAGTCATTCCCATACAAATTATTATATCGATGTTACCACACAGAAAACCCGTTTATCGGAAGCAAAGGCGATAGCCGCCGAGATTCTTTCGTATTACAGCAAATATACGATAGTTGATACGGTACTTTGTCTTGACGGCACAGAGGTTATCGCAACCTGTCTTGCCGATGCTCTCACGCGCGAGGATTTCTGCAATATGAATGCGCACCAAACAATTTATGTTGTAACCCCCGAGCACACCTCGGGCAGTCAGCTTATTTTCCGTGATAACAATGTTGAGATGATAACCAATAAGCATGTTCTTATCCTTTGCGCATCGGTTACCACGGGTTACACCGCCGAGGCGGCTATAGAAGCGGTACAGTATTACGGCGGCAGCGTGGCGGGTGTTTCGGCGATTTTCTCAACGGTAGACACCTGTAAGGATATCCCCGTTTACTCGGCATTTAAAATAAACGATTTGTCCGATTATACAAGCTATAATTCGCACGAGTGCCCGATGTGCAAAAACGGCGAAAAGATAGATGCACTTGTAAACAGCTTCGGATATTCAAAGCTTTAACACAATCGTTTTTATTCTCAAAAAACACACGAAAAAAGGGCAGGGGATAAAACCCTGCCCTTTTCGTCATTTAATTTAGTGAACACTTTTTTATTTTATATGTGATCGAACTACGGAAAAGATATTTCGACAAATCGATTGATGGTGTTGAACCCTCGTGAAAAAAGAATGTGTGATAATTTAATACAATGCTTTGCGAAGCAAAGCTACCTTTTCGAAACTTGTCAAGATTAGTGGACAGATAGAAGAGTGAAAAATTGATTTGGGATAGAATAATTTATACCTGAATGCAGTCTTTGGGAATTGTAGTAGAGCTCTATGTATTCAACAATTTTTATTGATGCTTCTTCGAAG
>JAZUGP010000047.1:0-11679 GCA_045641225.1 Acutalibacteraceae bacterium | reverse complement strand
AAAATTGGTAAAATACGGCTCGTCTGCGGGGTCAAAATAATTTGTCCAGAACTCAATGTCCGCCTTGTGCTGTTCCGAGGCGTTATATGTGTATTCGGATTCATACATGGAAACGGGCGAGCCGCTTTCGGGCGGAAGCTCGGTGCCGTTTTTAAGCGCCACATACATTTTGGAAATATAATTTATTAACTGCATAATAGCATAACTGTCAAATCCGTAATGGCAGAAATTCGCATAAATGCAGTATTTACCGTTGGCTTTAAGGATAAGCTTTAAATCATACATTTGCACATCCATACATTTATGTGCAAAAGGACGCCTTGCCCATTTTTCAAGGGTTTTGTTAAGCTCGGCTTCGGTAAGAGCCGAAAAGTCCACAAGCTCAATTCCTTCGGGAGCGTTATCGCAAAAATACAATGAATAAGGCCCCATAAACTTTTTGTGAAAACGTATTTTTGTGAATTCGTTGCGCACCATGGTCTGTTTCATGGCATTAAGCATTATTTCAGGGTCAATGTCTTCGTTAATACTGATGCACGAAGCAACATTGAGCCATGCTTTGTCAAAAATAAATTTATTTGCATACATTAATAACTGTTGGGGAACAGTAAGCGGATACTGTTTGATTTCGCTCATATTAATACCTCCAAAGCGCATTACTACGCAAAGTATATCACTAATAAAAATTACTGTCAAATCAAATTTGCCGACTTTTTGATATTTTGTTGCAAAAACAACAAAACCGCCTTTTTTGTCTAAAGGCGGTTTTAAATAATATCAATTATTAAAGACACTCTTTGGCAATTTCACCAACGGGTTTATCAAGATTATCCATCGCTTTATCAAGGAACTTAAGCATAAAAGCATGATACTTTTCGATATGCTCGGCCTTATAGTAAGAAAGTTTATAATCATAATTCACCCATAAATCGCCGCTGTTATCACATTTCCAGATGGTTATTTCAAGGTTTGTGGGGTTGGCACCGTTTTCAAGGCGCTCAAACTTCAAATCAAGATCGGCATTGCCCAATTCAAAATAGGGCTGATAGCAGAATGAGACTGCGTCGTAGAAGTTCAACGGAGATAAATTATAGACCTTTTGACCAATTTTGATAACATCACCGGTGCAAACATTGGGATGCTTAAAGGATTGGTTAAGATTGGCGTTTGTATCCTTTATCGCATCTAAAACAGAAAAGGTTTCCGGATTAAATTTGCAGCGAATGTAAACTGAGTTTACCATTGTTCCGGCACCGCGCTTTTGTGCAAGTGTGGATCTGCGTGCGAGTGCAATAGTTCCCATAACGTCATTTGTTTCATTTATAAGCGCCCGATACATGTGGAAGGCAAGATAGTATATAGGCTGCGCGGAGATTCTGTTTTCAAGTGCTTTATTGTTGATTTTATCAACAATCTCTTTGGGAATACGCAGATTTAAGTGGCTTGCTTTTGATTTGAACGGTATCATGCAGACACCGCTTCTCATATTCTTTTTGTGAAATTTACTGTCCTTACCGATTAAATTGGTAAAGCAGGGCTCATCGTCGGGATCAAAAAAATCATTCCAGAATTTAATATCACTTGCCTCAAGCGCACTGCCCTTATATTTTTGCTCAGCCTCGTACATAGGCATTACCGAAGGAGCCACAGGCGGAAGCTCGGTACCGTTTTTGAGCGCAGAATAGGTATCGGATATGTACTTAATGATGTTACCAATCGGATAACTGTCAAATCCCATATGGTGGAAACAAATATAAAGGCAGTGAAGATTATTATTTCTTCTGATAAGCTTTATTTGATAAAGCTGTTGGTCTTCGCCTCTCTTTTTAAACGGTGTTTTAGTCCATTTTGTTAATATTGCTTTTATTTCATCATCCGAAAGTGAGGAATAATCAATTATTTCAAGTCCCTCGGGCTCTTTATCGCTGAAATAAAGACTAACCTTGCCTTTTTTCTCCTTATGAAAACGGATAGACATATACGAGTTGCGCTCAATAGTGAGCTTAACAGCTTTAAACATAAGCTCTTCGTCAATCTCCTGATTGATATCGAGCTTGGCGCCTATGTTAATCCAGGCATGTCTAAATGTAAAAGAATCGGCATAAATCAGCAACTCCTGAGAAGTTGTTGCGGGAAAGTAATTGATTTCGCTCATAAAAATACCTCTGAATATTTAATTTGCGGCAAAATACCACACAAAGTTAATTATATAACATAACATTATAACTTGTCAAGACAAACACACCACTTTGATTTTAAATAGCACGATTATTTGTGATTTGTCTGAAATACAACAGTTTTGTTCTATAGGCATTGTATTGTGCAAATATAGTAGTAAAATATTTAAGTTGGATATAATGCCGTGTGAGAAACGGTATTCTTACATATTTGCGTGATTTCAATAAAAAATCCCCGTTTAAAATTGACGAGGATTTTGGGTCGAAATGTTCTCATAAGACTTTATTATCGTGGTAGTGACTAAATAAAAGCAGAGTCTACACCCGAATTGGGTGCAGACCCAGTCTGCTGGTGCCGCTGACCGGACTTGAACCGGTACGGTATTGCTACCGAGGGATTTTAAGTCCCTTGCGTCTGCCTATTCCGCCACAGCGGCATGCAATTATCATATAATAAACGTTATAACTTGTCAAGATTTTTTTATCAGTAATTATGGGGCATATAGTTTTAAATCGCGATAGGGCGGTGTTTTTTATGTCAAAAGGTAAAATTATAGTCATTGAATGTATATCTTCTGCTGTTAATTATGTTAACGATATTAAAGATGAAGGATACGAGCCTGTTTTATTGGAACCGTATTGCAGTCCTTATATGCGGTGGTATTTCAGAAAGTTTCACGATGGAGAATTATTGAAAATCCTCAAAGATAAATCTGAATTTCCGCCTATCATAATGGCAAAACGGGATTATAAGGATACTCTTGAGCAGATACGAAAGATAAATCCTGTTCTCATAATCCCCGGAAGTGACCGTGGAATAGAGCTTGCCGCAAAGCTTTCACACGATTTGGGACTTATAGGTAACAATCCTGATAATCTTCCTAAAATGCGCGATAAGTTTACAGCACAGCAAGCACTCAAGAAAAACGGCGTAAGAAGTATTGAAAGCGCCGTTGTCACCTCCGAGCAAGAGGCTGTTGACTTTTTCAACGAGTTGCAGAAAACGGGTAGAACGGCGGTTGTAAAACCGATTTCGGGCATTGCCAGTTACGGAGTTTTTATGTGTAATACCGAAGACGATGTTAAAAAGGCTTATAACTCTAATGTTAAGAATATGGTTTATGCCTCATATAACGGCAACAGTAATGGTGTACTTATCCAAGAATGTATTAAAGGTGATGAATACGTTGTAAATTCGGTTTCCTGTTGCGGTGTTCATAAAATTACCGTAATAGCAAAATATCACAAAGAAACTGTTTCCAACGGTGCCAGAATATACAGCAGCACTATTTCTCTTGATTATAGTAGCGATTTAGCAAAGAAGCTCGCCGATTATCAGTTAAAGGTACTTGATTCCATAGGTATTGAATACGGCGCTGTACATAGTGAAATAATGATTGATGAAAACGGTCCGGTGCTTATTGAGGCAAACTGCAGACTTTTCGGCGGAAGTAACAAAAGCGATTTTTTTGAAGAGTGCTTTGGCGGGAGCGAAAGCAAATGGTCATTGCGTTCTTATTTATACAAAGATATTTTTTCGGAAATTGATGATATTTTCATATTTAAGAACTTAAAATACAGATTGGTTAAAGACGTGGCGACCTACAGGCCGGTGTTTGTTACTAAGTTTCTATTAGATAATCTTCTGAAGGATTTTCCCGAGTATAGATATTATTATCTTGAAAAAAAGCGAGGATATTTTTCAAAAACGATTAACGTATCAACACAACTGGCAGCTGTTTCTTTTGCCTGTGACAGTCAAGACAGGGCAAACGAAATTTCAAATATTCTCAGTGATATTCAAAAGAATCATACAGAGAAGTTATATAAAGGAATAAAACTGTTTTGGTGAGGGCTTAATTATGTCTATGTTCAGTTACTTTGGCGATTTTTACAGAACTGCGCCGTATCTGTATTTTCCGTATGGTATTAAAAAAGCAATACAGAAAAAGCATTTGAATGATTTGCTCAAATATGCGAAAGAGCATAGCGAGTATTATTCAACCGCAATACCCGATGATTTTGATTTTAATAAAATCAAACCTATAAACAAGTTGGATTTTATTGAAAATTTCGATAAAATTGTTACCGATAAAGAGGTTACTATTGATAGGGTATTGCACGATATAAAACTTAAGGATAATGAGCCTGAGCAGATTGATTCAAAATATGCCATCACCATGACATCAGGTTCTACGGGAAATCCGACCATTATTCTTCAGGACAAGTATTTTCAAAATATTTCCTCCATTATATATTCCTGCAGAGCCATAAAGACCGCGTATCCCGTAATTATGGTTGGTGAGGCGGGAGAACATGGCATAGAGTCCAATATGTTTAAGCACAATAAAGAGAGTATAAGCTTTGTTAAAAATATAGTTACCTTTATTGATGTTTCCGATCCTATTGATGAAATTATTGATCAGCTTAAAAAAGCCGGTCCCGGAACGATTATGGGTTATACCGGTATTTTAACAATAGTTGCAAACCGACTTATTGATAAAAACATTAAAATTAAAGAAAAGAAAATATTTGTTTCGGGTGAGCAATGCAGTGAATACGATAAAAATATTCTGCGCAAGGCTTTTGACTGTAAAACCGTAAGGGTTATGTACGGTTGCACCGAAGCCGGCACGATTGCTCAGGAATGCAAGTGCGGTCATCTCCATATTAACTCTGATTGGATTAAAATAGAGCCGGTAGATGAAAATAACAATCCGGTGGGATACGGCGTGCTTTCGGACAAGCTTTTGCTTACAAATCTAATGAACAGGATACAGCCCATAATCAGATATGAGGTAACCGATAAAATTATTTTACACAAGGGCTGTGAGTGCGGCTGTAAAGACGATTGGCTTGAAATTGAGGGAAGAAGTAACGATAATCTGCAGTTTGAAAGTGGCGGAGAAACGGTTACACTGCCCTCAATGAGCTTGCTTATAGCAATGGCAGATATCAATAAGAACGGACTCGAAAAGTTTAAAAATTATCAGATTGCGGTACATAAAAACAAGCTTCTTTCCATAACGCTTGATTATGCAGCTGATGCCGATACCGATAGTGTTAACGCTGAAATAAAGGAAAGGGTAGACCGATTCTTTGCAAATTACGGAATAGACGGTATTACCTATGAATTCACCGCCGGTGAACCTCACCGCACTCAACGCGGAAAATATAAACGCATTTATATAGCAAAAGATTAACCGAATAAAAAAATCCTCGCCGGCGGCGAGGATTTTTTTGTTATAAAGGATTATCCGTTTATGCGGCTTTTGCTTTTTTTAATGCAAAGACCCGATAGCATAACCGATGCGGTCATAATAGCCAATAAAAGCTCAACAGTGCCGCGGTTTCCGGTAGGCGGGGAAAGTCTGCTTAAAAAGCCTCTGCCGCCTGCGGATTTCCATTTTTCAAGATTTTCAATCTCCACGGTGCAGTTTTCGTCTTCAAAATACTTTCCGCACAACGCACAGGAATAATAATCTTTGTATCCGTCTTCTGTTGCGGTAGGCGTTTTTCCGTCGTGCTTGATACCCTTGGTATGAATAACTTTATAGTTTATTTCATGCCTTAAGGCAAGCTCCCAATCATCGTTTATGTAGGAATAATCAAGTATGGTGCTGGTAGACTTGGCATCGTTATAGGTTATGATGCTTTTGCTGTATTCCTGCCAAATATATTCGGAGTTAACACGGGCGACACCGTAATCATAAGCCTCAAGTGTGCGGCCTTTGTCATCGTATTTGTAAACATACTTGTGAACCTTTGTTTTCTCGTAGTAAACCTCTTTTTCAATAACGCGGTTGTTTTCATCAAAAACCGTGAACGTTTCTTCACAGTTGTCTTCGTCTATTTCCTCGCCGAGATACCAATAATTTACGTATTTAACAGTATTGCCGTTTTTATCGTATTCAAAAACATCTTTACTGAATTTTTTGAATGTGTTATCACTATAAGAATAAGCTATAGTATAGGACAATTTGCCGTTATCACCGTAAAAGTATTCGGTTTTAAAGGAGGGATCACCCTCTTCGGTTTTTGATATCATACCTTTATTCAATACCCTTATAAGCTTGCCTGAGGTATCATATTCATTTTCATAAACAATACCGTATGAAAATTTCCATTCACTGCCTGTAAAATAATCGCTGAATTCGGAGGTCATATCATTATGCTCATTATATGTGTAGTAATATACTTGACCGCTTTCCAGCTCTTCAGGATTAAAATAATCATAATATAAATAGGTTTGTTTTGTTTGATTGCCGTTTTCGTCATATTCATAGGTATTCTTATAAGATACCGCATAGCTCGAAGTTTCGGTAAAATACCAATAACCTGTTTCACTTTCCAAAAGGCCGTTTTGGGTATAGGTGTATTCGGTCTTGCCGGTGATACCGCCCTCATTGTCATAAGCGATTTCAAGCGTGGGCTTGTAGCAGTTCTCGGGGATTTCGGCTATGGTTCTTGCAAACGCAGTAATGCATGAGGATAATATCAATACTGCGGCAAGTACCGTAACTGATAAAAGCTTTGTAAGTTTTTTCATAAATGGTACTCCTTTACTTTTTTTAATAAATTATAGCACTTTTTATGGTATATGTCAATACGTTGCACTATTCAATATCAGCACAGGTTGTATGTACATAATAAATAAAACAATAAATATTGTGCTTTAAGCTATTGACTAAACAGCAATAATAAAGTAAAATAAGTTGAGTGTTGAATTTTAACATTTTTTTCGCTTTTTCGTATTATATATTGCGGAAAGGCGTGTTGATTTTGAAAAAACGGTATTGTTCTGTTTTAAGGTCATGGGCGGTGCTCGGATTATCCGTTGTACTTATTGTCTGCTTTTTCTTTTATAAGGGAAACGCGATGCTTTACGGCTTTGCAAAAAGTGAGGCCAAAACGGCAATAATAAACTCGGTGGACAGCGCAGTGCTTGACTTTTTTGAAACCAAAAACATTTCGTATTCCGATATTTCAAAAATCACAAAAAATAAAAACGGTGAATTTCTCGGGATAGAAATTGACTCTGTTGCATTAAACAAAATCAAAGCGGAAATATCTAAAAAAACTTTGAAAAATCTCAAATCAAAAAAGAACTCTGTATTTTCGGTGCCCGCGGGAAGCCTTACGGGAAACCCTTATCTTAGCGGATACGGTCCCGAAATACATTTTAAGATTGCTGTTTCCGAAAGCTCGCGATTTGATTTTAAAAGTGAGTTTTTGTCTGCGGGAATCAACCAAACACTGCACAGAATAGTGTTGACAGCCGATGTTTCGGCTACTATGATGCTGCTTCACCGAAAAAACAGCTTCAGCGTACAAACATCTTTTATTATTGCACAGACCGTTATCGTGGGTGCAACACCCGATTCGTTTACAAATGTTACCGAAACTCCCGGTGACGACACGGCTGATGACATTTTTAACTATACAGATACAAAGTAGGTGTGAATATGGATTTTGATAAGGCTGCCAAAAGGGCAAAAGAGCTTGCTGAAATAATTCGATATCATAACGAACTTTACTATAATCAGGATGCTCCCGAAATAGAGGACTTTGAATACGATGCTTTAACAAGAGAACTTAAGGCTATCGAAAAAGAGTATCCCGAGCTTGTGACACCCGATTCACCTACGCAAAAGGTAGGCGGCAGTGCTCAAAGTACCTTTAATCCTGTAAATCACACCGTTAAAATGGAAAGCCTGCAGGATGTTTTCAGCACAGAAGAGCTTAAGGAATTCGGCGAAAAGATTGATAATAAGCGTACCTGCTTTTCGGTTGAGCCTAAAATTGACGGGCTTTCGGTATCGCTTGAATACCAAAACGGCAGACTTATCCGCGGTTCCACCCGAGGGGACGGCGTTGTGGGTGAGGATATAACCGCGAATGTATTGCAGATTCACTCCATACCGAAAACCATCGAGTTTTCGGGCGATTTGGAAGTGCGCGGAGAGGTTTATATGCCGCGTGAAAGCTTTTACAAGCTTGTGGAACGGCAGGAGCTTATGGGCGAACAGCCGGCTAAAAATCCGCGGAATGCCGCCGCCGGCTCTCTGAGACAGAAAAACTCGGCCGTTACAGCCGAGCGCGGTCTTGATATGTTTATTTTTAATATTCAGCGCATTTCGGGTAAGGAGTTCACATCGCATATTGCAACTCTCGATTTTCTGAAAACACAGGGATTTCATGTTTTACCGTCTTATAAAAAATGTGTTGACATAGAAGAAGCCATAGCCGAGATTATGAAAATCGGCGAATCAAGGGGAAATCTGCCCTATGATATTGACGGCGCGGTTATTAAGGTTGATAATCTGTCTTACCGCACCGAGCTCGGAAGCACCGCAAAATATCCCAAGTGGGCGGTTGCTTATAAATATCCGCCTGAGGAAAAGGATACCGTTTTGCGCAGTATTGAGATAAATGTAGGCAGAACGGGTGCGCTCACCCCCACCGCCGTTTTTGACAGTATTGAGCTTGCGGGGACAAGCGTCAGCAGAGCGGTTTTGCATAATGAGGATTTTATCACATCAAAGGATATCAGAATAGGGGACACCATAATCGTAAGAAAAGCAGGGGAGATTATACCCGAGGTTTTGGGTGTTAAGTCTCACAGTGATTTCGGTGTGCCGTATAAAATGCCTGATTTTTGTCCCGCCTGCGGAGCGCCTGTTTTCCGTGAGGAGGGCGAGGCGGTGATACGCTGCACAAATGCCGAGTGCCCCGCGCAGATTTTAAGGCATCTTATCCACTTCACATCGCGCGATGCGATGGATATAGAGGGACTCGGTCCCGCGGTGCTTGAGCAGTTGCTTTCAGCGGGTCTTATTTCGGATATAATCAGTCTATACACACTCGATGCAAACGCTGTTTTACAGCTTGAAAGAATGGGCAAAAAATCCGTTGATAACCTTATAAAAAATATTGAGAACTCAAAGAAAAACGACCTTTCAAAGCTGATTTTTGCTTTCGGAATACGGCATATCGGTCAAAAGGCGGCAAAGCTCGTTTCTGAGCATTTTCTTACAATGGAAAAGGTTATGACCGCTACGGTTGAGGATTTTAACGGTATTGACGGGTTCGGATATGTTATGTCCCGTTCCGCCGTTGAGTTTTTCTCGCTTGACGATACTAAGCAGATGATAGCCCGTCTTTCAGAACTCGGAGTTAATATGAAATCCGAAAAAGAAATAAAGGGAGATGCCTTCGTTGGTATGAGCTTTGTGCTCACGGGCACACTTCCGAATTATTCGAGGAGTGAAGCGAGCGCGATTATTGAGTCGTTTGGCGGCAAGGTATCGTCTTCGGTTTCTAAAAATACAACCTATGTGCTTGCAGGCGAAGAAGCCGGAAGCAAGCTTGAAAAGGCGGAAAAATTGGGTATTAAAATCATTGATGAAAACGAGTTTGAATCAATGATAGGTAAATAAGGCAGGAATGACATAATGACATCGGCAAAAGGTTTTTTAAACAACAAGAGCGCTGATATGACAAGCGGCAACATTGTATTTCACATAATAAGCTTTTCACTGCCGCTTATTTTCGGTAACATTTTTCAACAGCTGTACAATATGGTCGATACATGGGTTGTCGGCAACTTTGTAAGCAACGAGGCATATTCGGCTGTTGGTGCCGTAGGCCCGATTATTAACACGCTTATAGGATTTTTTCTGGGCTTTTCAACCGGCGCGAGCGTTGTTATTTCGCAGTATTTCGGTGCGGCAAGGTATGACAGGGTAAAAAAGACGGTGCAAACCTCTATCCTTGCGATACTCGGCTTTTCGGTGTTTATCACTGCTGTTTCGATACCGCTGATACCGTTTATGCTTAAAATGATGCAAACACCCACTGAGGTTATTCCCGAGGCTACAACCTATCTTAAAATATATTTTGCCGGTATAACGGGACTGCTTGTATATAACATCGGTGCGGGTATTTTAAGGGCGGTCGGTGATTCGCAAAGACCGTTTGTTTTTCTTGTCGTTGCGGCGGTAATAAATACCGTGCTTGACCTTTTGTTTGTAATCAAGTTCAATATGGGCGTTGCCGGTGTGGCTTATGCCACGATAATAGCGCAGGCCGTTTCTGCAGTACTTATTATGATTGAGCTTATGAAAACGACAACCTGCGTTAAGTTCACGATTAAAGACCTCAGTTTTGATTTTCTCAACTTTAAGCAAATTATCCGCGTGGGACTTCCAACGGCGTTACAGCTGTCAATAACATCATTTTCAAATGTGTTTGTGCAGGCCTACATAAACAAATTGGGCGCCGACTGTATGTCGGGTTGGACCACCTACTCAAAAATAGATATGCTTATGTATCTGCCTATGCAGTCGATAGCAATAGCTTCTACCACCTTTGTGGGACAAAATCTCGGCAACAATGATGAAACGCGTGCGCGTAAGGGAAGCAACGTATCACTTATCACAGCACTTATTTCTACCGCGGTACTGCTTGTACCCATTGTATTGTTTGCTCCGCAGATAACGGCATTTTTCAATGCAAAGCCCGCTGTTGTGGAAAGCGGAACATTGCTTTTGAGATATATAGCGCCTTTTTATCTGATAATCTGTGTTAACCAGATACTTGCAGGAACCTTAAGAGGTGCGGGCAACAGTAAAATGCCGATGTATATTATGCTCGGATGCTTTGTTATTTACAGACAGATTTATCTTTTCTTTGTAACAAATTATATCAGCAATACATTGCTTTCGGTTGCATTCGGTTATCCTTCGGCGTGGATTTTATGCAGTATCATAATGTATGTGTATTATAAAAAAGTGCCGCTTTCAAAATCACGCCTTGTATGTGAATAATTATATATCACTGTGTTTCGCACATTCTTATAACTAACCTGATATTTTAACCGTAAATAAAGATTAAGCCGACTCATTATGAGTCGGCTGATTTGTTTATTGAGTTATTTCTATTTGTAATAACCGAGGAAAAGAGAATTGACAGTTGCGGCAAAGATATCGTTTAAAAAAACAGACCCGCGTCCATACGGCGCGAGCCTGTTTAATAATAACTATTTTGAGTTATATGCGTGGCAGTAATAAATCACGCGCTTTATCTATCGCTTTTTTTAGTTTTTTTCATCGAGAAAAATGCGGCACCAAATGCTAAAGCTATAGCAAATATTGACAAAACCGAAATCAAAAACGCATTACCGGTTTTAGGTGATTCGTTATTTTCAAGCTTGGCTAAATAACCAATTCCGCCATCGGATTTCCACTTTTCAAGATCGGTGATTATTACCGTGCAGTCTTCATCTTCAAAGAACATACCGCACTCGCACTTGTAATAAGCTTTGTGACCGGCACTGGTAAGTGTCGGCATAACAGCATTTTGAAGTATGCCCTTGTGCTCGGAAATCACCTTGTTGCAGTAGTCACATTTATGATCACAGTCCTCGTCTTCGCACTCGGAAAGCTTAATTGCACAACCTGTATGGTCGCAGTAATGATCTTTATCGGTGTCCTCGCACTCG
>JAZUGP010000046.1:0-46719 GCA_045641225.1 Acutalibacteraceae bacterium | reverse complement strand
CTGTTGATACTTGCATCAAAATAGTCTGTTGCGATAAACACACGGTCAAGCGCATCGTTTCTCACTATTTCTTTTGTGATTTCTTTGGTTTCGTCATCAAAAAGTACCACATGGTCACTATCCCAACGTACACCTCTTGTTATATGTAATGCAATTTTATCGTTGAAAAGCAACAGTGAAGGGATTTTATCGCTGACCACCTCTGTGGGATGATAATGGCCGTTATCCATAAGCGGAGTAATACCCTTATAATCGGAATAGGAAAGGCAAAACTCTGCAGAACCCACAGTGTAGCTTTCAAGACCTATACCGAAAACCTTTGATTCGAGGGTAACATAAACTTTTTTCTTGTCGTAAGGTATGGAAAGAATTTGGTCAAGTGAATCTTTAAATCTTGCACGTGGACCCATTCTGTCCGCAGGAATGTCCTTATAACCGTCAGGAATCCATATGTTCATAACACAAGGAACACCGGTTTGCTCGGCAAAATACTGTGAAATTTCAATGCAGCGCTTACCGTGTTCTATCCAGTATTTGCGCACGGTATCGTCGGGGGAAGAGAGGGTTAAATTATCCTTAACCATCGGATGTGCAAAGAATGTGGGATTAAAATCAATTCCCATATTTCTTTTTTTTGCGTAGTCAACCCATTTTTCGAAATGTTTGGGGGATATTTTATCTCTTTCGATTTTTTCACCACTATCCGCAATAGCATAAGAAGCATGGAGATTTAATTTTTTCTTACCGGGTATAAGCGAAAAAGCTTTATCAAGGTCAGCCATTAATTCTTCCGGAGTTCCGGCTTTTCCGGGGTAATTGCCCGTTGTTTGAATACCGCCTGAAAGAGCTTCTTTGCTGTCAAATCCGCATACATCGTCGCCCTGCCAGCAATGCAATGAAATTGTAACGTTTTTCAGCTTTTCCAAAGCCTCTTCGGTGTTCACACCGTAGGATGCATAAATTTCTTTTGCTTGTTCATATCTGTTCATACATTTTCCTCCTTAAACGAAAATGATTTATTAATAAGTTCGCGAGCAGCCGCAAGTGTGATGCCTTCGGTATACATAATTTGCGAAATTATGTTTCCGGTAGCAGTCGCTTCACTTAAACCGGTGACTACTTTTTTACCGGTGATTTTTGAAGTAAGCTTATTAAGATAAGCATCTTTACTGCCGCCACCTACGATTATTATCTTTTCAACTGTTTTAGCGGTTGATTTTTCAATGGTTTTTATTGCGCTATCATACGAGTGGGTAAGCGATAAATAAACACTCTTTAATACATCGGCAAGGGGTAAACTGTCGTCGCCCAAATAGTTCTTTATTGCTTCTATCATATTATCGGGTGCTAAGAAAGAGGAATCGTTGGGATTTATCAGTTTCTCATAATTGCTCTTTTCCGCCATTATCATCATTTCATCATAACTGTACATCTTATTGACGTTTTTCCGAATATTTTGAAATAGCCATGTACCCATAATGTTTTCAAGAAAACGGTAGCGGTATTCAACTCCGCCTTCATTTGTAAAACCGTTATTTTTTGCCTGTGAGGAAAGGATAGGCGAGTGGTTTTCCGTACCTATAAGACTCCAAGTGCCTGAAGATATGTAAACACTGTTATCGTTTATGGGACATGCTGCCACAGCGGATGCGGTATCATGACTCGGTGCATGGATAACCTCGGCATTAAAGCCCACTTTATTAATTATTTCATCGGAAAAGTTTCCGATTTTTGTTGCAGGTTTTGAAAGCGGCATAAATAGACTTTGATCAATTCCCAATTTACCTATAACCGTTTCATCCCAATTTTTTGTTACGGCGTTTACAAGTGAAGTTGTAGTTGCGTTTGTGTATTCATTTGAAATAACGCCTGTGAGCTTAAACGAGAGATAATCGGGTATCATCAAGAAATGCTTGGCATATTTAAGTTTTCCGCTTTTCTTATCACAATACAACTGATATATGGTGTTAATTGCCATTGGTTGTATTCCGGTACGGGAATACAGGTCATCGGAAGATATGATTTTTTCAATTTCTTCCGGAATACCTTCGGTGCGAGAATCACGGTAAGAAACAACAGGTAATATTTCTTTTTTGTTTTCATCTAAAAGAACATAATCAACTCCCCAAGTGTCTATAGCGACTGTTTTGGGGATTTTTCCTATGCGTTTACATTCGGCAATACCGGCAATAACCTGATTTTTCAGATACTCCGTGTCCCAAACCAGAATACCTTTTTCGTTTTTAATGCTGTTGTCAAAGCGGTATATTTCTTCAAGCTGAAGTTTACCGTCAGTAATACTGCCTAAAATGTGCCTGCCGCTCGATGCACCAATGTCTATCGCAAGATAATACAAAAAAATCACCTCAAAATAAGTAAATAATGCTTTATAAAAACCGATTACCGATTATGATAACCTGTTAAGTTTTATTTCGGTATACATTTTCATCAAGTAAATGCTCAAATTTTGCAACAACAAGTGTGGTAGCTATATCATCGATTGTATTGAATGCGGCAAGCAACATTTCAATAAGTGCATTCAAGCCCAACAAAATGCTTATTGCTACGAGGGAAATGCCCATTTGCGTCATTAACATGGTAATGGCAAGCATGGCAGATCCGGGCGTAATAGGTGAACCGATAGATAAAATAAGAACCATAAAAGCTATTGTGATAAGCCCTTTTCCAAAAATATCGATATTACACAATTTAGCAAGGCTTAAGCCTGCTATTGTGAGATAAATGCAGTTGCCGTTAAGATTTGAAGTTGCACCAAACGGTATTGAAAATGCCGCAAGCTTGGGAGATACACCGAGTTGCTTTTCGCAAAGTCTTGTGGTATCGGCAACAGCACTGAGCGACGAACCGCCGAGGAAAGTTGAATAAATGGTTTTCCAGGTTTTTTTGATAAAAATTATCGGATTTAATCTGCCGATTATCAATATGTAGAGCAGTGTACCCAAAACCATTACGGCAAAACCCAGAATAACCATAGCGAGTATCTTGAAAGCTGCAAACAAAGCATTTGAACGGAAATAAAAGAGTGATAACAGTGTCACAAAAAAGGTTGCGGCAGGAACAACGTTGCTAACGATTTCAACAATGGATGAGAAAAACTTATCGAGCGCGCCTGCGAGATTACTTAAAAATGTGCTGTAAGTTCCAACTTTTCCCAAAGCAAAACCGGCAAGAATTGCAATAACAAGCAATTGAACCGAATCGGTATTTAAAAACGGTTCAACAATATTTCCGGGTATAAAGTTGATGAAAGTCTCGTAAATCGGTTTTTGGTTAATTGAAATTGACGCATTGGGCACGGCATCCTGTAAAACAAAATTAAACCCGCCAAACAATTCAAAGCCCTTGAATACAAATATACCGATAAGCACCGATATAATCGATGTAATGACATAGGCAGTAATAATTTTAACTGTAATGCGTCCGGGATCGGAAAAGGATGTCATACGCGCCACAACGGTAGTCAGCGAAAAGAATACAGCCGGTGCGGTTACAAGCTTAAGTGCCTTTAAAAATACATCTTCAATAGGCACAAGCAGATTTTCATTAACGATATTCATTGATTTTTCACTTATAATCAAGCTTAAAATAACAGCAACGACAATAGCCGCAATAAATGCGAATAAAGTACGCAAAGCAAAAAGTCTTTCTTTGGCACCTGCACCGATTTTTACAAAATTATATTCACCGCGGCGCGAATATGCAATTCTGCCGGAGTTTGCACGCAAAAGCATAGAACGGATTGCTTCTTCGCTACCGTGTCCCGAACCGAGCCCCGTTATGGGTGCAATAAAATCATCACCGTCAAACGGTGCGCCCATTGAGGATAAGATTATATTTGCGGTATTGTATAAACGTTTTATGCAAATTTGCATTTTCTCGCCGTCTTTTGCATTGGCAATCAGTTTTACCATAGCTTCCTCGGCAAGCAGGAGTGCACGGGTCTTTTCTTTACCCTTAATTTTGTAATTGTTCAGTGTGGAAGAAATAAAATCAATAGCTTTGTCGATTTCTTCAATTTTTGCAGGTAGAAAGATTTTCTGCATAATAACACCCTTTAATCTGTATTATAATAAACTTTAACACATTTTCCGGGTTTTGTAAAACACTTTTTTACCGTTTAAAGATTAATTATTATTTAAACATTGATTTTAGTGGCTGTGTGAGCTATAATTTAAATATATTTACAGAAAGGGTAGTCAGTTTTATGAAAAAGTTTATCAGCACTACATTGGCGATATTAATATTTGTTTCTGCTTTTCTTTGTTTAAACATTTCTGTATCCGCCGTAACTCCGGGACCGCAAATTTCGGTTCAGCCGCAGGATGTTACAGCAAGTTATCCAAACGGTGCAACCTTTACCGTTGTTCCTCAAAATGCCGATGATGTAGCATCATACCAATGGTATTTTACCGATTCTGTCGGTCATATATTTAAACTTGACGGTATAAGTGCCACAACCGATACGCTTGTATGTCCGGCTTTTAATAAGTATTATGACGGTCAATATTTTTTCTGTGAATTAACCGGCAAAAACGGTGGTGTAACCCAATCCGATCCGGCTTATGTTACGATAGACAATTACTATGAAAACGTTAAGGCAGTTTATATCGATAATTATGCAATAACACGCGGAAACAGTATAGATCTTTCAACAACAGAACTTGGTTCCGGTGTAATATCGTATTCGGCTGACGGTAAAAGCATCACCCTTGACAATGTAAATATCGATAACACACAAATGATTCTTGACCACACAATTTCGGATTCATTGGGAATAACGCTTTACGATTATGAAACGGAAATTGATGACTTCAACGTAAATCTTATTGGTAATAATATCATCAAAAACACATTTTATCAGGAAAGTACAAATTCAGGCGGTATAACGGTTGATATAACCTTTATGGGCTTGCACGATATGAAAGCTGCACCTGATGTGCATATTACCGGCAGCGGAAGCCTTACACTGATTGGCGGCGCAAAACAGTTTAATACAAACGGTGATTTATATATCGGGGCACCGATAAAATTTGTTGCAAATAAAGATTATTTTTGTGACGCTATCAATGCAAATAATGTTACCGTTTCGGAAAATACCGCTTTGACCTTTAATGTGAACGGCACACTGATATATGCTAAGGACAGTATTCACGTAAAAGACGGCGCAATTATAAACGCAAAAACATCGGCGCCTTTTGTTATGAATGATTATACATATAAAAACGGTTTTTTGTGCACAAATGATGTTACGTTTAACGGTGCGACCGTTAAAATTGAACTTTTGGCAGACCCTGAAAGGTTTATTAAAAACAGTACTGGTATAGCAGGCTTTATGGGAATTAACAACCGCGGTAAAGTTTTTCTTAAAAACAGCAATCTTTCAATAACACAAACTGCGGGAGAGGTAGATTCCGAATATTTCTACGGCGGCGGCGGTATATCCTGCGGCGAGTTTGAGATGATAGGGTCAAAGCTTGATATCAATGTTAATGCGAAAGCTATTGTTGACTCTTATGGATTAAGTGCCGGCAAGGATGTTATAATAAGTGACAGCACGCTTAATTGTTATGAACACACTGCGGGCAGAACTTTCGGTATTGCCGCAAGCGGTAAACTTGATATTACCAACAGCAATGTGTATGTTGATTGCGCTTCTGCTGACGGTGAAGCATACGGTATTATGTATAAAACTGCCGATATTGACCTTAAAGAATACGGTCAAAGAGTGGAATCAAAAGTAAATAAGGGCTTTGCAATGGGTGCTAATATCGGAAGCGGCAATGAAGTGCTTATATTTGATGAAAAATATGAGGCAACATCCTTAAAGCTCGGTGAACATACTTTGTTTACATGCCCCGAAGATGCTGTGCTTAATCACGCAAGTATGAACAAATCAAATGGCGGCTCCTATATTTATCTTGAAACACCTTACAGCAGCTCCGATAAATCCTCAGCTGCAATTCACGTTGTAATAGGCAGCGATATACCGGCTCCGATAGAACCGATATCCCCGCGTACCGGAAATATTATTGTCTATATGTATTTGGCGTTGTTTATAGTTCTTGCGGGAGTATTTGCACTTATCACAGTTTGCCGTAGAAATAATAATAATTGAACAGCAACGGCATTTCAAAAATCTCACATACCCGAAAAAGTATTGTTAATTGGATTTGATAATTAAAATTCGGCATAATAATAAATAGTGAAAGGAAATTTGTTATGGAAATAATTATTAACAATGATAACTACGAAAATGAAGTTGTAAATGCTTCTGTTCCCGTGCTTATTGATTTTTATGCCGATTGGTGTGGCCCGTGCAAAATGCTTGCGCCGATTATTGCCGAAATTGCCGAAGAATATGCCGAAAGCATTAAGGTATGTAAGGTGAATGTTGATGATAATCCTGTGCTTGCCAATCTGTTTGGTGTTACAAGTATACCCATGCTTGCTTTTGTGAAAAACGGTGAAACAGTTAAAACAGCGGTTGGCTATATGCCAAAAGAAAATATAATTGAGCTGTTTAAATAATCTGCTTAAAAAGCGGAAATTAATATTAAGGAGTAGATAATTATGGCAAAATTCAAATGCAGCGTGTGCGGTTATGTATATGATGGCGATACCGCACCGGCAGTATGTCCCACATGTAAGCAACCGGCTGAAAAATTCATTAAAGTTAATGAAAATACCGCAAATAAATACGCGGGAACCCAAACCGAGAAAAATCTCGAGGCTGCCTTTGCCGGCGAATCAATGGCACGCAACAAATACACGTATTTTGCTTCTAAGGCTAAAAAGGACGGCTTTGAGCAAATTGCCGCTTTGTTTCTAAAAACCGCTGAAAACGAAAAAGAACACGCAAAGCTGTGGCTTAAGGAGCTTAACGGAATAGGCGATACCGCCGAAAACCTCAGCACCGCGGCAGACGGTGAAAACTATGAGTGGACCGATATGTACGAGAACTTTGCAAAAACTGCCGAGGAAGAAGGCTTTAACAATCTTGCCGCAAAGTTCAGACTTGTTGCCGCTATCGAAAAACACCACGAGGAAAGATATCGCGCTTTGCTTAAAAACATTGAAAACTCCGAGGTGTTTGAGAAGAGTGAGGTAAAGGTATGGGAATGCCGCAACTGCGGACACATAATTGTGGGTACAAAGGCACCTGATGTTTGTCCCACCTGCGCACATCCCAGAAGCTTCTTTGAAATCAACGCAGAAAATTATTAATATGTCAAAATTAATCGGCAGTCACAATTTTTGTGTGACTGCCGATTTTGTTTACATATTTTTAATTTTATCAATAGATAAATAATCACCAAGTAAAACAAGTATTGAATCCTTTTTAATTTTGCATTCGGCTGAGGGCGATACGTTTATCTCATTATTGTTTTTAACAGCAATGATTGTTACACCGTATTTTTCTCTTACAGAAAGCTCACGGATGGTTTTACCGTTCCAAGTTGCAGGCGAATTGATTTCAACTATTCCCGTGTCTTTTGAGAGGTCAATGTATTCAAGAATATTTTTACCCGAAAGGGAAGTGGCAATTTTATCGGCAACCGCTTTTTCAGGTATTATTACTCGGTCAGCGCCAAGCTTTAAAAGTATTTCACGGTGTGTGCTGTCCTGAGCTTTGCAGATGATATAAGGCACACCGAGAGATTTTAGATTCATAGTGATAAGCACCGATGCAGACAGGTCGGAGCCAATAGATACAACAGCACAGTCACATTTTGCAACATCAAGATTTTCAAGTGTTTGTTTATCTTTTGCATCGCCTATAACAGCTTTGGTTACGCGGTCGGCAATTTTGTTGACAATTTGTGCATCGGTATCAATTGCAAGCACATCTTCACCGTATTCATAAAGCTTTTCGGCAAGCCTTGTACCGAACCTTCCGAGACCGATAATAACGTATGATTTCATAAAATATCACCTTATCCTATTAAGAGTGAAGTTTGTGCATATTCAAAAGAGGACGTGTTTTTTGATTTTAAAAATCCGAGACTTATTGTAAGAATACCGACTCTTCCGAAATACATATAAAGTATCAGCAAAATATGCGGTATCAGGCCAAGCTGAGGTGTAATATTCGTGGTAAGACCAACAGTTGCAAGGGCAGAAACCGATTCAAATAGACTGTCAGTAAAACTTACCGAAGAAGCGGAACAGATAACGGTAGCGCCGAAAAAAGCAAGAGCCGTCATAATTCCGAAAACAGTGAGGGCACCCAATATTTGTTTTTGAGGTATCGTTCGGTTAAAAACATTCACCTTATCCTTACCGCGAATGCGTGATACAAGAAACAAAACAATTACAAAGAATGTAACGGTTTTAAGTCCTCCCGCGGTCGAACCCGAGCTTCCGCCTATAAGCATTAAAAATATTGAAACGGCTTTTCCGCACTCTGAAAGTGCACCTTGGTTAATTGCCGCAAAACCGGCTGTGCGTGTGGTGACCGACTGAAAAAACGCCGAGAGAAGCTTATTGCGAAAAGACATACTGCCTATTGTATCAGGGTTATTCCATTCGGTTAATAAAATAAAGAGCGTGCCTAAAATCAGCAGGGAAGCGGTTGCGATGAGTACAAGCTTGGTATAAACACTCATTTTTTTAACATGTTTTATTCTGAATATTTCATCCCACACAATAAATCCGAGACCGCCGAAGATTATTAAAAATGATAAAATCAGCAAAATTGACAAATCTGTTTTATATAGTGAAAGGCTTGTATTGGGTGCTTCAAATCCAAGGATATCAAACCCCGCATTGCAAAAGGCCGAAACAGAAAGAAAAACTCCGAGCTTTATTGCCCTTAAAATACCATGCTTTTTATAGAAACACAGTGTAAGCAAAGCCGCCCCCGAAAGCTCGGTTAAAAGCGAAATAATGAGCATTTTTTTCTGAATAATCACCGCTTCGCTCATATTATCTGAGCCTAATGTTTGTGCAATTACAAGCTGTTCGTTCATATTCAATTTTCTTCTGAGTACAAAAATGAAAAATGAAGCAACTGACATAAATCCGAGTCCGCCAATTTCGATAAGGCATAAAATAACAGCCTGACCGAAACCACTCCATTGTGTCCATGTGTCGGCAAGAATAAGTCCCGTAACACAGGTCGCGGAGGTGGAGGTGAAAAGCGCTGTTTCAATCCCGCAGGAAACAGCATTTCTGCTTGCACAGGGCAGCAAAAGCAAAAGGGTACCCACGGTGATTATAGTAGCAAATATCAGTGCGATTGACTTGTTGATGTTAATTGAACGGCGTTCAAAACGCTCAACATTTGTAATGCGTTTCAATTATTTGCCTCCGATTTAAGCTATCAAATGAATTTTAAAATAAGTTTAACTATTTCGCTGAAGGGAATAACGGCAAAAGCAAGACCGAGAGCCGTAAAGAATGATCCGGCGTTTAAAACACTTAATCCGAAAACTGCACCCGCAGGGGTTAAAACGAGGAACATAAATACGAACAGCATAAGAATTGAGGAAAGATTCATAAACTTATTGCTCTTGAAATCGGTTTTGATAAGTGATGAATTGCTCTTAATATTGTAAGAATGGAAAACCTGAATGGCACCGAGTGTTAAAAATGTCATAGTTTCGCCGATGCCGGAGCCTTTTCCGATTGTATACGAAAGTAAAGAAATCACGCTGATGAATAATGCTTCCACAAAAATCAGAATAATGGATTTTATATCAAAAATCTTGCCTTTAAGAGCAGTGGGAGCTTTATCCATAACACCGTTTTCCGCTTTTTCGGTACAAAGCGAGAGGGCAGGCAAGCTATCGGTTAAAAGGTTTATCCACAAAAGCTGAACGGAAAGAAGCGGCGGGATACGGAAAATTATAAGTCCTGCAAGATACAAAACCATTTCCGCAATATTGCAGCTTAACAAATACCGTATGGTTTTTTGTATGTTTTCAAATATTCCGCGGCTTTCTTTAATTGCATTAACAATTGACCTGAAGCTATGACCGCTGATGATAATATCGGCATTGCCTTTTGCAATTTCAGTACCGTTATCTCCCAAAATACAACCAACATCGGCAATACTTAAAGCATCGGAATCTTTAATACTGTCACCGGTAATAGTTACATTTTTGCCGGTGGATTGCCATGCTTTGATTATTCTAACCTTGTCGGCAGGTGTAACACGGGCAAAAACGGAATATTTTTCAATATTACAGGCAAGTTCCTCATCACTCATTTTTTCAAGCTCAGATGAGGTGATTGCAAGGGTATCGTCTGTGAGAATGCCTATTCTTCGTGCAATTGCTTTGGCAGTTAAAATACTGTCGCCGGTAATCATAACGGTTTGTATTCCGGCATTGCTGCAAAGCTTGATGTTTTCTACCGACTCGTCTCTCGGGGGGTCGTAAAGTCCGAATAAGCCCACAAATATTAAATCGTGTTCAATGTCCTCAGAATTCGGATTTGCCGGTATTTCGGGAAGCTGACGGATTGCCACGGCAACGGTACGCAAGCCGTCAAGTGTCATTTCTTCATTAACCTTTAATATGTCGTCACGGCTTTTTTCGGAGCATTTTTGAGCAATTATTTCGGGGGCACCCTTAACTATTGCGATACAGTTGCCGTTTATCATATTGATGCTTGTCATCATTTTTCTTTCGGACTCAAAAGGTACAACGGCAAGTCGGGGGTAAAGCTTCTCAATATCTTCCTTTGAAACACCGTTATATGCAAGACAGGCTTCCTCTATCGCATTTTCGGTAGAATCGTTGTGCAAGGTTGAGCATATTGCGGCAAGACGCAGTGCCATTGCCGTTTTTTCGGTTATACTGTCTTTTTCGAGATTACATATATCATTGCCATTGTAAACGGTTGTAAGCCGCATATTATTGGTTGTGATAATACCGGTTTTATCGGTGCATATAACATTGGTTTTACCAAGCAGTTCAAGTGCTTTCACTTTTTTAACAATAATTTTGTCGTAGGCTATTCGCTGAATACCCAAAGCGATAACTATAGTTGAAATAATCGGCAGACTTTCGGGTATTGCGGCAACAGCGAGCGCGACTGCATTCTGTAATGCATTAATTATATTGCCGGCAAAATTATTTGATTTGAAATTGATTATTATTTGCAAAGTGAAAATTATTGCGCAAAAAATAATGATTGTTGTTGTAACGATTTTTACAAGAGAATTAAGCCGTGTTTCTACCGGAAGGGTATTTACACCGGATTGTTCCGTAATGACTTCATTATGCCCGTTTTCGGTATCATAACCGGTTGCCACTACAACAACCTTTGCCGTTCCGGCAATAACACTGCAGCCGCAAAATACCATATTTTTCCTGTCAACAATAGGAACAATATCTTCAAGTACGGCATTTTCATCCTTATCAACCGGGATGTTTTCACCTGTAAAGAATATTTCATTACAGCGAAGTGTGTGCGACTCAATAATGCGGGCATCAGCACATATATAATCACCCGCTTTTAGCAAAACAATATCACCGGGCACAAGCTCGGTTGAATATATTTCCTTTTCAATACCGTCACGCAATACTACGGCTTTCGGGTTTGTTGCTTCCTTTATGGCTTCAAGCGCGTTTTCGCCCTGAACAAGCTGAAAAGCACTGAAAAGCGCATTCAAAATAACTATTGCAATTATCAGCAACGGATAATAAAAATCCGAATTGTCATAAAGCAGTGCAAATGCGAAGGAAACAATCGAAACAATATAAAGGAAAATATTTATTTTACCGGTAAGCTGAGATAAAAAGTGTTTTAGAAACGATGTTTTCTTTTGGCGCCTTACAGTATTTCTGCCAAACTGTTTAAGCCTTGTTTCGGCTACGCCGTTTGCAAGTCCTTTATTTTTATCTACCGATAATTCTTTTAAAACATCGTTGATATCAGAACTGTGCCAAATCATCAAATCACTCCAAGATCAGTCGTTATAAATAGGATATTTTTTGCAAAGGTTCAATACAGTGCTAACAGTGGCTTCTTTGGTGTTTTCAAAATCAGTAATGGTGTTATAAATCAAGTCGGCGATTATTTTCATTTCCGGTTCTTTAAAGCCCCTTGTTGTTACCGCGGGGGTTCCTATACGAAGACCGCTTGTAACAAAGGCGGAACGCGGATCGTTAGGTATAGTGTTTTTGTTTGCGGTGATATGAACATCGTCAAGCATAATTTCGAGATCCTTACCCGAAATATCAAAATTAGTAAGATCGAGAAGCATAAGATGGTTGTCGGTACCGCCCGAAACTATCTTTACACCTTTTGCTTTAAGCTCATCGCAAAGGCAGGCGGCATTTTTAACAATTTGCTTTTGATATTCCTTAAATTCATCGGTAAGTGCCTCACCGAAGGCAACGGCTTTTCCTGCAATAATATGCATCAGCGGTCCGCCCTGTGTTCCCGGAAAGATAGCTTTATCTATCTGTTTTGCATACTTTTCTTTGCAAAGGATTATACCTCCGCGGGGGCCTCTCAGGGTTTTATGTGTGGTACTTGTAACAACATCGGCATAAGGAACGGGGGAGGGGTGAACACCAGCCGCCACAAGACCTGCTATATGTGCCATATCGACCATAAGATATGCACCAACCTCATCGGCGATTTCTCTGAATTTTTTAAAGTCGATAACTCTTGAATATGCGCTCGCACCGGCAACTATAAGCTTGGGTTTGCATTCTTTTGCAAGCTTTAAAACATTATCGTAATCAATAAACCCGTTATCATCAATACCGTAGGGGACTACATTGAAGTATTTACCGGAAATATTTACCGGTGATCCGTGTGAAAGGTGTCCGCCCTGATGTAAGTCCATACCCATAACGGTATCACCGGGATTAAGAAACGCGAAAAATACCGAAAGGTTTGCACTTGCACCGCTATGCGGCTGAACATTTGCATATTCGGCACCGAAAAGCTTTTTAACGCGTTCTCTTGCTATTTCTTCAACAACATCGATACACTGGCAACCGCCGTAGTATCTTTTGCCGGGGTAACCTTCGGCATATTTGTTAGTGAGTATTCCTCCGGTTGCAAGCAAAACCGCTTTTGAAACGATATTTTCGGAAGCGATAAGCTCAATGTTGTTCTGTTGCCTTTTTAATTCTTTGTCACAGGCGTTTGCCACCTCGGTATCAAAATCTTTAAGTTGCTCAAAATAGTTCATTGGGTTTTCTCCTTATACATATAACTCTGCAACAATATTTTTGCCGCAATATTTTTTTATTATCGGATTTGAGTATTCCGAAATATATTCATCAACCTGACCAACGCTGCGCCCTATAAAGTTTTCGGGGTTAAGCTCGGAAATTATTTCTTCTTTTGAAAGCGGTATTCTTTCATCTTCCGAGAGTAATTCTATCAGGTTATTCGGTTTACCTTCAAGCTTTACCTCGGCAGCACATTTTTGTGAATATTCGCGGATTATTTCGTGAATTTCCTGCCGGTCAGCACCGCGTTTTACGGATTTCATCATAATATTTTCTGTTGCCATAAAGGGAAGCTTGTCCATAACGCGCTTGTTAATAACCTTTTCATAAACAACCAAATCTGACGTGACGTTAATATAAATGTTAAGAATGGCATCAACAGCAAGAAATGCCTCGGATACTGATATGCGCTTATTTGCACTGTCATCAAGAGTGCGCTCAAACCATTGAGTACTTGCGGTAACGGCAGGATTTAAAGCATCTATCATAACATATCTTGCAAGTGCGCAAATTCTTTCGCTGCGCATTGGATTTCTCTTGTAAGGCATAGCGGAAGATCCAATCTGATTTGCTTCAAAAGGCTCTTCAATTTCTTCAAAGGACTGCAAAAGTCTTAAATCATTTGCAAATTTATAAGCACTTTGAGCAAATCCCGAAAGAGCCGACAGAAAATAATAGTCGGTTTTTCTTGAATAGGTTTGTCCCGACACGGGTACACAGGAATTAAAACCAAGCTCTTTTGCAATAAGATCTTCAAGTGATTTAACCTTTTGCTCATTGCCGCCGAAGAGCTCCATAAAGCTCGCCTGCGTTCCGGTAGTGCCTTTTGAACCGAGCAATTTGATATTATCAAGCTGGAATTCAAGATTTTTGATATCAAAAATCAGTTCGTTCATCCAAAGTGTTGCCCGTTTGCCTACTGTTGTAAGCTGTGCAGGTTGAAGATGAGTATATGCAAGGCAGGGCAGGGCTTTATATTTATCGGCAAAATCCGTAAGATTTTTTACAACCTGTGCCGCTTTTTGCAAAATGAGTTTGCTCGCTTCGCTAATGATGATAATATCGGTATTGTCACCAACATAACAACTTGTAGCGCCAAGATGAATGATGGGCCTTGCTTTCGGGCACTGAACACCGTATGCATATACATGACTCATAACATCGTGCCGTACCTTTTTTTCACGCTCTCGCGCAACATCAAAATTGATGTCGTCCTTAAACTTTTCAAGCTCGGCAATTTGCTCATCTGTTATATCAAGACCCAAAGCTTTTTCGGATTTTGCAAGCGCTATCCAAAGCTTTCTCCAGGTTTTAAACTTAAAATCCTCAGAAAAAAGATACTGCATTTGCTCTGACGCATAGCGTGTTGAAAGGGGGGATATATATTTAATATTATTGTTCTCCGTACTATCGCCTCCATAATATAATTATACAATATTTTACCATTCTATAGTGTTTTTGTCAATTAAAACATATATATATTGTGTATGAATGCATATATTCAATATTTTTGAATATTTTTGCCCGATTAACCTTGAAAAATGGGAGAAATTGATGTATAATTACCGTAATACAGAGAGAGCAGGTGCGGTATGACAAGAAAACAGGCACGGGAAGAAGCGTTTATATTGATTTTTGAAAAAGAAATCAACGGTGAGAGTGTTGATGATATTCTCGAATTAGCAACTCTGGTGCGTGATATTGAGCCGGATGATTATGTTAAAACCGCCTTTAAAGGTGTTTTTGACAATCTTGAGGAAATCGATAATCTTATATCCGTTAATTTAAAAGGATGGACAGTAAAGCGCTTATCAAAAACCGTTCTCGCAGTTTTGCGACTTGCGATTTTTGAAATGAAATATATTGACGAAATACCTGTTTCTGTTTCAATAAATGAAGCCGTTGACCTTACCAAGAAATATGCAGGCGTTGATGATGCCCATTTTGTGAACGGTCTTCTCGGAACAGTATCAAGAGCCGATGCCTGATAATTCAATATCCGTTAAACAGCTTAACCTATATGTCAAATCCCTGCTTGACTCCGATGTAAACCTATGTAATGTTACCGTTACGGGTGAAATATCCAACTTTAAGGACCATTATCAAAGCGGTCATTGGTATTTTACACTTAAAGACAGCGAGGCTCAAATTCGCTGTGTTATGTTTAAATGGTCAAATATAAACGTCGGCTTTATGCCGAAGGACAGTATGAGTGTAACCGTAAAGGGCAGAGTTTCTATTTTTGAAAAAGACGGTCAGTATCAGCTGTACTGCGAGCAGTTATATGAAAACGGTGTGGGCGATCTTGCAATAAAGTTTGCCGAAATAAAAGAAAAGCTTGAAAAAGAAGGGCTTTTTGACAGCTCAAGTAAAAGACCGTTGGTAAAGTTTCCGAAAACAGTTGCCGTGGTCACCTCTGATACAGGTGCGGCTGTTCGTGATATACTTAACATCCTAAACCGACGTTATCCGATATGCAAAATAATTATGTGCCCCGTTAAGGTTCAGGGTGAGGGCGCCGCCGAAGATATGATTTCTGCTCTTGAAAGACTTTATGCACTTTCGGACATTGATACCGTTATTATAGGACGAGGCGGAGGAAGTGCCGAAGATCTTGATGCCTTTAACGATGAAAAGCTTGCGCGAAAGATTTATGAATCGCCGTTTCCGATAATATCCGCCGTAGGTCACGAAACGGACTTTTCGATTTGTGATTTTGTTGCCGATAAACGCGCCGCAACACCCTCAGAGGCAGCAGAGCTTGCCGTTCCAGACATATCGGATTTAAAACTGCATATTTTGGAAATAAACAAACGTTTAATCAATATGCTTACCGCAAAATACAATCTTTTCTCTGCACGTTATGATGCATTGGCTTCAAAAAAGGTGTTTGCCGATTTTAATTCCGTTATTTCAGCAAAAGCCCAACTTGTAGATTCTTACTCTTTGAAAATTGCCGATAAGGTTAATTTAAGCCTTACTAAATGCCACACACAGTTTGAAGCACTTGCTTTAAAGCTTGATGCATTAAGTCCTATGAAAACTCTTTTACGCGGATATGCAAGTGTTTCTGCTTCAGGTAAAAGTGTAAAAAGCATCTGTGAACTTAAAGAAAATCAAAATATAACACTTACTTTGGTTGACGGTAATGCCGACTGCACTGTTAATTCTGTCAGTGAAAGGAAATGAATATGTCATCAAAATCTACTTTTGAAGAAAAACTTAAAGAGCTTTCGGATATTGCCGAAAAACTTGAAAGTAATGATATATCACTTGATGAGTCCATATTGCTCTATGAAAAAGGTATGAAGCTTTCTAAAGAATGTGCCGATGAGTTAAACTCTGCAAAGCAAAAAATAGTTTCACTTACCGAGGCAGAAAACGGTGATATAAATGATTGATTTGCTGCTGCGTGAGTATCAGGCGAAAATTGATAACCGCCTTGATATGCTTATACCTGACACCGACCGCCCTTACAAGAGTGTTGTTGATGCCGCGAGATACAGTTTGCTTTCCGGCGGAAAGAGAATAAGGCCGGTGTTTTTGCTTGAGTTTTATAAGCTTTGCGGTAAAGATGATGCCTGCGCATATAATTTTGCCTGCGCGCTTGAAATGGTCCACACTTATTCGCTTATTCACGATGATTTACCGTGTATGGACAATGACGATATGCGCCGCGGAAAACCGTCGTGTCACAAAAAATACAGTGAAACAACAGCATTGCTTGCAGGTGATGCTTTGTTGACTAACGCTTTTCTTACTGCCTCCGAAACGGTGGGAATCGAAAGTGAATATATTCGTGAGGCTGTATCCTGTCTTGCAAAATGTGCCGGCATCAACGGAATGATAGCAGGTCAGGTTATTGATACTGAAAATCTTTGCGGTGACAGCACCGATAGCACCCTAAGCATGTATGAGCTTAAAACCGGTGAATTATTAAAAGCAGCTGCTTTGATAGGTGTTATTCTCGCCGGTGGAACCGATGAGCAAAAGTGTGCTGCTGCTGCTTTCGGTGAAAATCTCGGTATTGCTTTTCAGCTTATTGACGATATTCTCGATACCGTTGGTGATGAAAAAACACTTGGAAAGCCCGTAGGCAGTGATGATAAAAACGATAAGAACACCATTGTAAAACAGCTCGGTATAGATAAGGCAAAGCAACTTGCAGAACAGTATACCAAAAACGCTTTAAGCTCACTCGAACGCTTTAATGGTGATAAAACAAATATTATTGAACTTTGTGAATATCTTTTAAGCCGTAATATATAAACATTACAAAAGGAAGCATTTTTTTGGATATTAAACTGTTAAAAGGAATTAAATCTCCGGCAGACGTTAAAAAACTGTCTGAAACCGACATAAGTGTTCTTTGTGACGAAATAAGAGAGGTTATCGTTGACACGGTATCCAAAAACGGCGGTCATCTCGCTTCAAATCTCGGAGCGGTAGAGCTTACCGTTGCTTTGCACCGCGTTTTTTCTTCGCCGAATGATGCTATAATTTTTGATGTCGGCCACCAGTCATATACACATAAGCTTTTAACCGGAAGATATGAACAATTTGCCACTCTGAGAAAAAAAGGCGGATTATCGGGTTTTATGCGTCCTGATGAATGTGAGCACGATCCTTTTGTTACGGGTCACAGCAGTAATTCAATTTCGGCAGCCTACGGCATTTTTAAAGCAAAAAAGCTCAACAAGGAAGACGGCGCAGCTGTTGTGGTTATAGGTGACGGAGCCATGACGGGCGGTATGGTATACGAAGCGCTTAATAATGCTGCATTAACTAAAGGCAATTTTATTGTTGTACTTAATGACAATAAGATGTCCATTTCAAAAAATGTCGGTGCAATGTCGCGCTGCTTTACAAGACTGCGCACAAGACCTAAATACCATAAATTTAAATTTGCGTTAAATAAGTTTCTTTTAAAAATACCCGTTATCGGCGAACCTATTTTCAACCGACTGTTCAGAATAAAAGAGTATTTTAAGAAAATTGTTTACCGCAACAATATATTTGTTAATTTGGGCTATAACTATTTAGGTCCGGTGGACGGCCATAACGTTGCAAATCTTGAGTCAATATTAAATATTGCAAAATCTTATAACCGCCCTACTATAATTCACGTTGTAACGACCAAGGGCAAAGGTTATTTCTATGCTGAAGACAAGCCTAAGAACTACCACGGTGTTTCACCGTTTGATATTGATAAAGGCGCAGATATGGGAGAAAAATGTGATTTTTCGTCCGTTGCAGGTAAAACACTCGAGGAGCTCGCTGAGAAAAATGATAAGATTTGCGCCATAACCGCCGCTATGACCGAGGGAACGGGATTGTACGGCTTTTCAAAAAAGTTTAAAGAAAGATTTTTTGATGTGGGTATTGCCGAGCAGCATGCAGTTACTTTTTCGGCAGGTCTTGCGTCAAAAGGCGTTTTACCGTTCTTTTGTGTGTATTCAAGCTTTTTGCAGAGAGGTTACGATCAGATTATTCATGATGCCGCCATTGCCGATTTACCTCTGAAATTGCTTGTTGACCGTGCAGGTTTTGTCGGTGAGGACGGCGAAAGCCATCAGGGACTTTTTGATGTTGCATATTTATCGTCTATACCAAATATGAATATATATTCACCGTCAAATAACCGTGAGCTTATTAAAAGAATTAACGAAACCGCCGAAAACACAGAGCTTTGTGCAATAAGATATCCGCGCGGTTGTGAGGATAAAGCCATATCAAATCTCGATTTTGAAGATGATTATACCTTATTCGGCGATAAATGTGATAATCTTATCATAACCTACGGCAGAGAATTCGGTGAGGCTTATAAGGCATATTCCAAAATGAAAAACACGGCACTTTTGAAGCTGAACAAAATATATCCCATTAACGGTAAACTTATTGATTTGATTTCAAAATACAAAAAAGTACATTTCTTCGAGGAGGGAATTAACAGCGGAGGAATTGGAGAACATATTGCAGCCTTGTTGCTTGAAGCCGGATACAAAGGCGATTACCATATTACCGCAGTAAAAGGTGTGTTTGCAGGCTCCGCAACAATAAACGAATCAATATGCGATTATTCTCTTGACAGTAATTCCATAAAAAACGCTTTTAAGTGATATGTCAGATAAAACAAGGCTTGATATCTTTCTCGTTGAAAACGGTTATGCTGATTCCCGTGAAAAAGCAAAGGCTCTTATCATGTCCGGTATTGTTTACGTAAACAATCAAAAATACGATAAGGCAGGAGATACCGTAAAACCCACAGATACCGTTGTAGTACGCGGAAACGCTTTGCAGTATGTCAGCCGCGGCGGACTTAAGCTGCATAAGGCTGTTGAAGTTTTTGGTCTCGATTTGACTGATATGATATGCGCGGACATTGGTGCTTCAACCGGCGGTTTTACTGACTGTATGCTTCAAAACGGTGCAAAAAAAGTTTATGCAATTGATGTAGGTTACGGTCAGCTTGCATGGAAGCTCCGCACCGATGAGCGTGTTATAAATCTTGAACGCACCAATTTTCGCTATGTAACCCGCGAACAAATACCCGATGAACTTGATTTTGCCTCGGTTGACGTTTCTTTTATTTCTCTTTCACTTATATTACCTGTTATGCGCACGCTTTTAAAGGATAACGGCCGTGCTGTTTGCCTTATAAAGCCTCAATTTGAGGCGGGGAGGGAAAATGTCGGCAAAAAAGGTGTTGTGCGTGATAAATGCGTACATATAGCGGTTATAGAAAAAATCAAATCTCTGGTCGCCGAAAACAGTTTTTCTTTGCTCGGCCTTGACTTTTCTCCGGTGAAAGGTCCTGAGGGGAATATTGAGTATTTGTGTTATATTCAAAAAAGTGACACACCGGAAGTTTTATGTAATAATAATGCCGAGAATTTGGTAAATAAATCCTATGAGTCACTAAAGGAGTGATTATATGATTGTTGGCGTGATTCCCAATTTGGATAAATACGGCTCTTTTGATATGGTTGAGAAGCTTGGAACGTTTTTTAAGGAAAACGGTGTTAAAGCTTATCTTTCGGATAAGGTTTGTTGTACCGACTATGAATCCCTTCCTGATGATGAAATCTTTTCAAAAGCCGATGTTATCATCACCATCGGCGGAGACGGTACAATTATCCGTTATGCAAAAGTTGCCGCGTCTTATAACAAGCCTATTCTCGGTATAAATGCCGGCAGAATGGGTTATCTTGCGGATATTGAGCAGAGTGAATATAAGCTGTTAAAAAAGCTGATTACGGGCGAATATACTACAGAAAACCGTATGATGCTACATGCAAAAATAAAAGAAAACGGTAAGATTGTCCGCGAAGCCGACTGCTTAAACGATATTGTTATAACAAGTGGTTTTATTTCAAGAATAATTGATATAATCGCAAATGTGGACGGCGATAAGATTTCCTATCTTGCCGACGGTCTTATAACCGCAACACCTACAGGTTCTACTGCATATTCGCTTTCGGCGGGAGGTCCTATTATTGATCCCAAAAGCGAATGTATATGTCTTACACCTATTTGCTCACATACATTATCCGTAAAACCGATAATTTTAAGTCCAAACAGCTCGATTAAGCTTAACTCGTTTTCAAAAAAACATGCCGAAATATATCTCTCTGTTGACGGCAGAAAAGTTTTAAGTGTGAGACCTTATACCGATATTTATATCTCAAAATCCGAACTTACGGTAAAGTTAATTCGTCTTAACGATCATTCTTTTTATAAAACCCTATCAGCAAAATTTTCTGAAAGCAGGAGTTTTTAACAATGAAAGGAAACCGACAGGAAAAAATACTTCAGATAATCACAGATAATATTATTCTTACGCAGGAAGACCTGCAAAACGCACTTAACCGTGAAGGTTATAATGTAACACAATCCACCGTTTCACGCGATATCAAGGAATTAAGGCTTATAAAAGGGCACGATGAAAACGGTAACTATCGCTATCTCACTTCTGATTTCCCTCAGCAGGACCGTCAGCCAATCAGCGGATATCACGATTTATTTTTAAAATCCGTTAAGAATATTGACAGCGCGATGAATAATATCGTTGTAAAATGCTATAACGGTATGGCATCAAGTGTTTGTGTTGCCATTGATAATATTTTCGCCGGCAGAATGCTTGGTTCAATAGCCGGTGACGATACTATTATTATTGTTACGAGAAATACCGAAGATGCTGTAAAGCTTGCTTTTGAGCTCAAAAAAATGATATAAAGCGGCGATAATATGTTAAAATCGTTACACATTGAGAATATTGCTGTAATTGAGCATACCGATATTGATTTTTCCGCAGGTTTTAATGTGCTTACAGGTGAAACCGGTGCAGGTAAATCAATAGTTATTGATGCCATCAATGCGGTGCTCGGTGAAAGAACCTCGCGTGAGCTTATACGATCGGGGTGTGATAAGGCTACCGTTACGGCGCTGTTTACCGATATTTCACCGGAAAGCAAAACTGCGCTTAACGAGGCGGGATATGAGATCGGAGACGATAATTCGGTAATCATAACCCGTGTGCTTTCACAAAACACCTCCGGCAGTGTCAAAATAAACGGTATTCCGGCAAATGTTTCGGTTCTTAAATCACTTGCAAAGTCACTTGTGAATATCCACGGTCAGCACGATAATCAACAGCTTTTAAATCCCGAATACCATTGCGGATATATTGACCGTCTTGCCGAAAACAGCGTGGAATTATCGGAATATTATGCAGAGTTTAAGCGCCTTAACGCAATTCGAAAAGAGCTTAACGGTATTGCCGAGGATGAAAACACAAAGCAGCACCGTACCGAGTTGCTTACTCATCAAATAGAGGAACTTGAGTCTGCCGATATTAAGGTGGGCGAAGTTGCCGAGATCAAAAAGAAATTAGAGATAGCAGATAATTATAAAAAGATTATGAGCGCTCTTGATCTTTCCTATGGATATCTTAACGGTGCCGAGGATTCCGATGGTGCTGTTTCCATGATAATCAACGCGAAAAAGGAATTGCTTTCTCTAAATGATGATTTTAAAGATTCCGCCGAAAAGCTCAATGAGGCATTGGTTAATATTGACGATGTGTGCTATGCTATCAAGAAGTTCACTCAAGGTAGCGAATTTTCTTCGCTTGATACCGACTCACTAAGGGACAGACTTGACCTTATTTACCGACTTATGCTGAAATACGGTAACAGTGAACAGGCTCTGCTTGATTCCCTTAAAGCTTTTAAGGATGAGCTTGATAAAATCACTCTTTCCGATAAGAGATTTAACGAGCTTTCAAAAGAACTGGATGAATCCACGGAAAAACTTGTTGATTTGGCGGACAGGCTTTCAAACACACGCAAAAAAGCCGCAAAGCAGTTTGAAATCGGCGTAACTGAGGTATTATCTTATCTTAATATGCCTGATGTTTCTTTTACCGTAAGCATCGAAAAAGGGCGTTATACCAAAAACGGCTGTGATAATGTTGAGTTCTTTATCCGTACCAACCGCGGCGAGGCGCAAAAGCCTTTACAAAAAATTGCTTCGGGCGGTGAGCTGTCGAGGGTTATGCTTGCCATAAAGAGCATTCTTGCCGATAAGGATGATGTTGACACCCTGATTTTCGATGAAATTGATCAGGGAATAAGCGGCATTGCGGCAGACAAGGTTGGCTATCAGTTAAAAAGGGTATCGGCGGTGCGTCAGGTAACCTGTGTTACACACCTTGCGCAAATTGCCACTTATGCCGATAATCATTTGTATATTGAAAAATCTATCTCGGGCGACCGTACTTACACAAGCGTTAAATCACTTTCCTATGATGAAAAAATCAAGGAAATTGCGCGTATAATGTCCGGTACCGAAATTACAGATAATTTATATAATTCCGCGAAGGAATTACTTGACAGGAGTTTTTGAAAATGCAGATTTATGATGAACTTGTTGCCCGCGGTCTTATCGCTCAGGTGACCGATGAGAAACAAATCAGAGAGCTTGTAAACAACGGCAAAGCCACTTTTTATATCGGCTTTGACCCCACTGCCGACAGCCTTCATGTCGGTCACTTTATGGCTCTTTGCCTTATGAAGCGCTTGCAGATGGCGGGGAACCGCCCAATAGCATTGATAGGCGGCGGCACCGGTTACATAGGCGATCCTTCGGGAAGAACCGATATGCGCTCTATGATGACACCTGAGACCATACAGCATAACTGTGATTGCTTTAAAAAACAAATGAGCCGTTTTATAGAGTTTGGCGATGATAAGGCTCTTATGCTTAACAATGCCGATTGGCTCTTAAAGCTTAATTATGTTGAACTGCTGCGTGATGTGGGCGCCTGCTTCTCGGTTAACAATATGTTAAGGGCAAGATGCTACGAGCAACGCATGGAACGCGGCTTAAGCTTCCTTGAGTTCAACTATATGATAATGCAAAGCTACGATTTTTATCATCTCTATACCGAATACGGTTGCAATATGCAGTTTGGCGGCGATGACCAATGGTCCAATATGCTCGGCGGCACCGAGCTTATCCGTAAAAAGCTCGGCAAGGATGCCCACGCGATGACCATACATCTTCTCCTTAATTCCGAAGGCAAAAAGATGGGTAAAAGGGTAGGCGGAGCAGTTTGGCCCGACCTGCAAAAAACTTCACCTTATGAGTTTTATCAGTATTGGCGTAACGTTGGCGATGCGGACGTTTTAAAGTGCATCAGAATGCTCACTTTCCTGCCGCTTGAGGAAATTGACAAAATGGACAGCTGGGAGGGAAGTAAGCTAAACGAAGCAAAGGAAATACTTGCATTTGAGCTTACAAAGCTTGTTCACGGTGAAGAAGAAGCAACTAAAGCACAGGAAACCTCAAGAGCTGTTTTTTCCGGCGCGGGAAATCACGAGAATATGCCTACGGTAACAATCACCGCGGCTGATTTGAATGACGGCAAAATCGGTCTTCTTTCAATGATGGTAAAGGGCGAGCTTGCCGCCTCAAACGGTGAGGCGAGAAGACTTGTTCAACAGGGCGGCGTTTCGGTTGATGATCAAAAGATTACCGACCCATCGTATTCTGTGGACGAAAATGCCCTTAAAGACGCTGTTATTATTAAAAAAGGTAAAAAGATTATTATTAAGTTTTTGCTTGGATAAAGAAAAGCAGGTTGACAAATAAGTCAACCTGCTTTTAGCATATTCACGAGCTTACCCATTTTGCCAAAGAAAACGCAAGCACTTGGAATCAATTTATTTCTGTAATCAAAAAGAGCAAAGAGTTCCAAAAGTATGTAAATAACTACAAGTGCAATAACGAATGGTTGCAAACGGACCTTGACAATGCAAAAACATTCGAAGACAAGCTCGCCGTAATTCGTGAAGACCGCATAACACAGTATAGCAATAAATGGGTTGAGATAAGCCCTGCCGTTGCGGATGAGGAAATCTTTGCAAAGTTTTTCGGCGATACCACATTTGTTACAAGCGAAGATTTGGATACATCTCTTGAAAACCTTTTAGATGCCGCAGAAACTTATAAAGAGCGCAATGCTATTTCGGAGTTTTTCCATCAGTTAAAGCAGTGGGTACTTTATAAGCTCGGCAAGACCGATGTATACTACAAATTAAGCGACATTGAAAAAGAATGGCTTAAACTTGTAAAAGAAGCGCAGACTAATTACGAAAGCAAAGAACAAAAAACCACCGCAGATAACGGTGGGGTGAAGTATTCATATTCTTTTGCTGATAATAGAAATTTAAAGGAAACAAGAGAGATTAATAATATCATAAATAAAAATATTGATATTATCGGCAACAAAGAAATATTTAATGAAAAATCAGTAGATATTAGCAATTATAAGAAAAAGTCAGACTATGTACTTGAAATATTTAGCAAACAAGGCAATATTGCGAAAAACAAAATAATTGGCGATGTTGAACTTGTAAAATCAGGTGCAAAAAGCACAATGCTTCATGGCTTTGGAAAAAATAAAATTGCTGCTATCCCTGCAATAAAATCTGTAATTGAAAACGGTCAAATAATAGACAAATCTGAAAACTATGAACAAAGAGGATATGACAGATACATTCTTGCTTCTCGTGGAAAAATTGACGGTAATAATGCGGTTATTGCGGTAGTTGTCAAATCGTATCAAAACAAATATAACAACAAATTCTATCTTCACGAGGTAGAAATAATAGAAGCAGATGTATCTTCAATGACTGCACCGCAATTAAGCGTAGATACAGTAAATACATCTGCTTCTACTGATATTATATCTTCAAATGACACAAAAAGTCAAGAAAAATATTCTTTCCCATCAAATACAGAAGAATATGATAAGCTTAACTCCGAACTGCAAGGATTGTATAATGAAGATGTTGATTTGAATATAAAAGCGCAAGATTTCAAAAAGACGGCAGAATACAATAAGTTTATTGAAGCTTTGTCCAACAAAGAATTAAGCTCCGATGATGTTCAGAAAATAATTGACGAATATGCGAAATGGGAAAAAGATTCCGGCTTTGCCGAGGTTTCAAAAAAACTTTCCGAAAATACAGGAAGAGAAAAAGAACTTCGCGCAAGAATAAGTGATATCGAAAAAGCAAATCACGATTCTTTTATGGAATCCATACAGGAGTTTTCCGATGAAGATGTTAAAAAATATGTAAGTAAAGCCGTTAGAAGATATGGCACTACAAGCAAGTACAGCAATGCTTCATATTTATTAACAAACGGCTCTTTGTTGGACTTTTCCGACAGACAAGGGTACAGAGTTAAAGACCATAGGGAGATATCGGAAATATTGGATTTACCCGATTATGCAGAGTATTCAGACGGAATGATTGCCTTTATGAATATGGGTAATATTCGCTTGCAGTCTTACGGTATTGATATTTCAGCAATGCCTAATGCAAAACAAATTTCTGTATTAAGGGATTTTATTAACAAATTAGACGGAGAGTTTACTGTTGATTTTTCAAAGAAAAACGGTAATACCGATGCAAGCGTTGAATATCCCGAGGGCACTTCTTCAAGCAAAATTATCAGTGACATCAAAAATTACTTTGAGGACGGTATTATCCCTGAAATAAACAATAGTCTGAATGAGTTTAGGTATTCTATCCCCGACACCGACTCAGACGGCAACAAACTGTCCGCAGGTCAGCAGGAATACTTTAAGGATAGTAAGGTAAGAGATGAAAACGGCAATTTGCGTGTGGTTTATCATGGGACAAATGCGGAATTTTATACCTTTAGGCAAAGCGGTCAGAGAGGAGATAACGGTGCTTTTGGCGGTATAGGTTTTTATTTTACCGATGACAAAAATATGGCAAGCAGGTACGGTAAAAATGTATTGAATGTTTATCTTGATATCAAAAAACCGTTAAGCCAAACACAATTGACTCTTTCCCAAAATGAACTGAATAAATTTTTTGATGCGTTAGCAAAAGAACAAAAAGAGCATAAGTATTATAAAGGCGAATGGTACGGGAATTCCATATCAAGTATGACTGATTATTTGAAGTCAGAGTACAAAGATTACAATTCTGACCAAGAATGGTTGGATTCGTTATTGAATTGGTTTTCCGCAGGCGACCCTGATGTGATGCAGGGAGTGTTATATACCCTCAAAAACACGCTTGGATATGACGGTTATATCAACAACGGCATTTCAATAGCATTCACTCCCGAACAAATAAAGCTCACCACCAATCTTAACCCGACCGAGAATGAGGATATAAGGTATTCTCTGCCGGATAATGTTGACAAGTATACCGAGAAACAGTATAATAATTTTGGGTGGGTTGTTGTCAATGATGTGCTTACTGGGAAAGAACTTAAAAAGTTATATTCAAAGTTTGCCGATGCAAAGCTATTAAAGAACAAATATCCCAAATCTGCAAACGGGGAATATATGATAGCAGTCGGTGATAAATACTCAGTAGATGATAAAATTGTTTATCTCAAAGGAACTAATCAAAATCCTATCATTACGAAAGTATTGAAAATAGTTGATGTTGACGATTCCGACAAAAACTTTTATATTAACGAGGTGGTACATTATGAACAACTCGGTATTCGAGATTCGTACGAAATTCTTGAAGCTTATGCAGGAAAAGAAATTTTCAATAAAATCACGCTACGAGATTGTATCTCATATAGCGAAGCAAAATCCGGAGGACAAAAGGATTCAAAAGTTAATATCAATGATAGAGTCGGGAGAACCGGAGCAAGAAATCCTCAAAGAAGCACTATCAATGTAGAAGCAGAGTCAAATGACCCTGCTTTTTCTATGCCCGAAAATAAGTATTCCATAGTAGATGAGCAGTGGGATAAATCAATTGAGGACTACGGCGCCATTGATGAAACTGCCGAGGTTAAAGTACCTAAATCGGTAGACGGAGATAAGGTTGTTTCAAGAGTAATAAACAATGTATTAAATCACACGGAATTATTATATCTCTGTAATGTATTTTACCGCGGTTTTATTGATATAGACTTTTTTGCCGTTTTTGTTAAGTAGTAAAAAATCTCCCGATAAATCGGTTATATCGCCTGTATAAAATTCATATCGGTTATTAAGATATGTAATTTTATATTTTTTGATTTTTAAATCGTTTTTTTCGTTTAAAAAGTTTTCGTATATTAATAAATCTTCTTCACAGTTAATAGGGGATAAGTATTCGTTCATAACAATCACCGATACACAATATGAAAAAAATGCCCGCTTTGTTAAAAAGCGGGCAAATGTTTATCAGTCAAGTATTACAATGTCATTCATATCAAAAATACCGTTTTCTTGGTTAACGATAAACTGCGCGGCTTTTATGGCGCCGTTTGCGAAAACCTGTTTTGATGCGGCATGGTGCGAAATTGTAATCACCTCATCATTGCCGGCAAACAAAACATCGTGTTCGCCTACTATTGTTCCGCCTCTTATCGAATGAATGCCTATTTCGTTTACAGGGCGTTTTTCGCGTTTTGAATGGCGGTCGAACTCGTAGTTATATTTATCGTCAAAAACCGAATTAACGGCATTTGCGAGCATCAGAGCGGTACCCGAGGGGGCATCAATTTTCTGATTATGATGCTTTTCGATGATTTCAACATTAAAACCGTCTCCCAAAATCGCAGCGGCTTTTTTTGCAAGAGAACAAATAAGGTTAACACCAAGCGACATATTTGCAGAAAAGAAAATCGGTATAATACTCGCCGCATCGTGTATCCTTTCAATTTGTTCTTTGCTGTAGCCGGTTGTTGCAAGAACAACGGGAGTTTTTGTTTTAACGGCATATTCGAGCAGCTTTTCAAGAACAGACACATGGGAAAAATCAATAATAACATCTGCTTTAACGTTTATATCATCAAACGAAGAATATACGGGGAATGCCATATCGCAGGTGTTAACGTCAATACCGGCGATAATATCCATATCACTGTTATTTGCGCAGCATGAAATTACCATTCTGCCCATATTACCGCAAGCACCGGATAGAATAATTTTCATAATTTTCACATCCCGAGATTTATTATAAAGAATATCCGCATTCGATAAGCTTTGCCTTAAGATTTTCTTTTAAGCTATCGCTCATCGCACAAAGAGGTAAGCGACAGGGACCTGCTTTATAACCGAGCATATTCATAGCTTCCTTAATAGGAATGGGATTAACATCACTGAACAGCGCATTTATAAGACCGATATGCTTTAACTGAATATCCTGCGCGGTTTTAACATCGCCCTTTAAATACGCATCACACATCTTGTGAACGGTATCCGGCATAATGTTAGAGAGAACGGATACAACACCGATACCGCCGAGCGACATAATCGGAACAACTTGATCATCGTTACCTGAGTAAATATCAAGATCGTCACCGCACAGATATTTTGTTTGAGCAATACTTGAAAGATCACCGTTTGCCTCTTTTACCGCAACTATATTCGGATGCTTTGAAAGCTCCTTATATGTTTCGGGCTTAATTGCAACACCGGTTCTTGATGGCACATTATAAAGAATAATGGGTTTATCAACCCTATCGGCTATGTAATTGTAATGCTCAATAATCCCGCGCTGTGAGGCTTTATTGTAGTAGGGGGTAACCATTAAGAAAGCATCAGCACCGGACTTTGTGGCATCATTACACAACTCAACCGAATACTTTGTATCGTTACTGCCCGTACCCGCAATGATCGGCACTCTGCCATTTGTTATCTTAACCGCTTCGTCAACGACCTTTATATGCTCTTCATATTTCAAAGTGGATTTTTCTCCGGTTGTGCCGCATATAACGAGTGCATCAACATTTCTTTCGATTTGCTCGTTAATGAGTGATTTTAAAGCATCATAATTAACAGATCCGTCCTCGTTCATTGGCGTGATAAGAGCCGTGGCGACACCGGTAAATATTCTTTTTTTCATAAGAAAAACCTCCTTTAATTTCAGTCCATATAACCCTTGGCGCAAAGAAGCTCGGCAAGCAATACCGCACCTCCGGCTGCACCTCTTAATGTGTTGTGTGAAAGGCAAACAAATTTGTAATCATACTGGCTGTCTTCTCTGAGTCTGCCAATGGAAATCGCCATACCGCCCTCAAGGTTACGGTTAAGCTTAGTCTGCGGCATATCGTCCTCGGTAAAATAATTCAAGAACTGCTTCGGAGCGTGGGGAAGACCCAGTGCCTGCGGCTCGCCCGAAAAGTTCTGCCAACACTTAAGGATTTCTTCTTTAGAGGGCTTGTTTTTAAATGAAACGAAAACGGCAGCCATGTGACCGTCAGAAACCGGAACTCGCAAACACTGCGCGGTGAATTTCGGGTTTTCGGCAAGTTCAATTTTATCGCCTGAAACTTTGCCCCAGATTTTGAGCGGTTCCTTTTCGCTTTTTTCTTCTTCGCCGCCTATGTAGGGAACAACGTTATCAACGATTTCGGGCCATCTTTCAAATGTTTTTCCTGCACCCGAAATTGCCTGATATGTGCAAACAAGACATTTATCAACACCGTATTTTTTATCAAGCGGATAAATTGCCGGAACGTAGCTTTGAAGTGAACAGTTGGATTTAACCGCGATAAATCCGCGCTTGGTACCAAGGCGTTTTCTTTGTGCGTTTATTATTTCAATGTGATCGGAATTGATTTCCGGAATAACCATCGGCACATCGGGTGTGAAACGGTTGGCGCTGTTATTGGACACAACGGGACACTCATGCTTTGCATAAAGCTCCTCAAGTGCTTTTATTTCATCCTTTTTCATATCAACTGCACAGAAGACGAAATCAACAAGCGATACAATATTTTCAATATCGGCAACAGCATCAAAAACCGTGATATTTTTAAGATTTTCAGGTATCGGATCGGTCATTGCCCAACGGTTTTTTACTGCATCTTCATAGCTTTTGCCGGCGCTTCTCGGAGAAGCGGCAAGTGCCGTAACGTTAAAATAAGGGTGATCGGCAAGTAAAAGGGCAAATCTTTGTCCCACCATACCCGTAGCACCTATGATACCGACATTATAATTTTTCATTGTGTCCTCATCCTTTAAATAAAAAACTTGATATATGATTTAGGATGCAATATAATAATAACTATTATAAAAGCACGTAAAACATTCATTTAATTATATAATTCTTTACGTGCTTTGTCAATAAATTAAGTGTGAAAGACTGCGATTTTTAATGAAAACAAGCGATTTTTATTATGATCTTCCCCAAGAACTTATAGCGCAAACACCTGTTGAGCCGAGAACGGCATCACGGCTTATGGTTATGAACCGAGAAAAAAACGAGGTCTACGATAAGGGCTTTCTTGAACTTATTGATTACCTTAACGAGGGTGACTGTCTTGTCCTTAACAACACCCGTGTTTTGCCTGCGCGCATATTCGGTACGAGAACCGATAACGGTGCGGTTGTTGAGTTTGTTTTACTTAAACAGATTTCTGCTGATACCTGGGAATGTATCGCCGGCCCCGGTAAAAAAGCTAAAGAGGGAAAAAGCTTTATCTTTTCGGATGAGCTTTCGATGACTGTTACGGCTGTTAAGGAAGACGGTAACCGAATTATTAAGTTTGATTATTCCGGCAACTTTTACGAAATCCTCGACCGTATTGGTCAGATGCCGCTTCCGCCTTACATAAAGGAAAAGCTTGAAGACAAAGAAAGATATCAAACCGTATATTCAAAAGAGCTGGGCTCTGCCGCAGCCCCCACCGCAGGTCTGCATTTCACCGAAGATTACCTTAAAAAAATAGCCGAAAAAGGCATCAAAATTGCTTATGTTACTTTACATGTGGGGCTTGGTACATTTCGTCCCGTTAAGGTTGATGATATTAAAGATCACAAGATGCACTCTGAGCATTATTATATTTCAGCCGAAACGGCAAAAACAATCAACGAAACAAAGAAAAACGGCAAAAGGGTTATTTGTGTGGGAACAACCTCTTGCAGAACAATCGAGAGTGCTGCACAAAAAGGCGAAATCACCGAATGTAGTGACGATACATCAATATTTATTTATCCCGGTTACAAGTTTAAGTGTATGGATGCTTTAATTACCAATTTTCATCTGCCCGAAAGCACTTTGATTATGCTTGTGAGCGCATTTGCCGGATACGATTTTACAATGAAAAGCTATAAGCACGCCGTAGAGGAGCGTTACAGATTTTTCAGCTTCGGTGATGCCACATTTATTTACTGACAGGAACGGAAGATAACTTATGTTTAAACTGATAAAAACCGAAGGTGAAGCAAGACGCGGTGAGTTTATAACAAACCGCGGTACGGTGCAAACACCGGCGTTTATGAATGTTGCCACGCAAGGTGCTATAAAAGGTGCTGTTTCTGCTGACGACCTTAAAGATTTAAAATGTCAGGTTATGCTTTCAAACACTTATCACCTTCATTTACGACCGGGTGACGAGATAGTGAAAAAGTGCGGAGGTCTCCACAGCTTTTCCACATGGGACGGTCCGATACTTACCGACAGCGGCGGTTTTCAGGTATTTTCACTTGCAGACCTGCGCCATATTTCGGAGGAAGGTGTTACTTTTCAAAGCCATATTGACGGCCGTAAAATCTTTATGGGTCCCGAGGAAAGTATGATTATTCAGTCAAACTTGGGCTCAACCATCGCGATGGCTTTTGATGAATGCGTTGAAAACCCTGCAGAATACAAATACGCAAAAGAATCCTGCGAGCGTACAACACGTTGGCTTTTGCGTTGCAAGAATAAATTAAACGAGCTTAATTCATCAGATGATACCGTAAATCCCGAGCAGATTCTTTTCGGAATAAATCAGGGCTGCACCTATAATGATCTGCGCATAGAACACATGAAGCAGATATCAGAGCTTGACCTCGGAGGTTATGCAATAGGCGGTCTTGCCGTTGGTGAACCTACCGATGTTATGTATGATGTTATTGAGCATGTTGCACCTTTTATGCCGCAAAACAAAATAAGATATTTGATGGGTGTGGGCACACCTGTCAATATTCTTAATGCCGTTGAGCGTGGTGTTGATTTGTTTGATTGCGTTATGCCGAGCAGAAACGCACGGCACGGCCATTTGTTTACTTCAGAAGGGATTATCAACATCAACAACAGCAAATACGATACCGATATGTCACCGATTGACAGCGACTGTGATTGTCCGGTATGCAAAAAGTATTCACGCGCGTATATAAGACATTTACTGAAGTCGGGCGAGATGCTTTCACAGCGACTTACTGTTATGCACAATCTGTGGTTTTACAATAATCTGATGCAAGAAATCAGAAATGCCATTGATAATGGTACGTTCAAGCAGTATAAAACCGAAAAGGAACAACTGCTCGGCAGAAGAATATAAATATTTTTCTTGCAATTACGGTGGTTTTTCTGTATAATATCTTTGTAAATTATTGGAGGTTTAATATTATGGATTCTATGGTAATTTCACTCGCAAAAGAAACTACGCAAGCTAATCAGAGTGGTCTTTTAGGCTCTTTGCCTATGATTATTATGCTTGTTCTCATGTTTGTAGTTATGTATTTTCTTCTCATCCGTCCCCAGAAAAAGAAGGAGAAACAGGAAAAACAGATGCGTGAAAGTCTTCAGATCGGTGATGAAATTGTTACAATCGGAGGTATTTACGGTCGGGTTATCTCTCTTAAAGAAGATACCTTTGTAATCGAATCAAAGAGCGATCACAGTAAGCTTACATTCGGCAGATGGGCGCTTCAAAGCGTTCTCACCGTGCATGATGATGTACCCGCAAAATAATTTGATGTAATAATTAAAATCCCTTCGCAATTATAATATTGCGGAGGGATTTTTTATGAACAGAGAAAAAGTTAAAAATATCGGCAACAAAACAGCAGTTCATTATTTTACAGGCATACTTATCGGTGTTGTGATAACCTTTTTGGCAATTGTATTAGCCGCATTAGTTTTATTGCTTATAAAAACCGGCAGGGAATATGCGCCGGCAATATCATCGGTTTGTATTGCAGTAGGCGGATTTTTTGCAGCGGCATACACAGCCAAAAAAATCGGAAGCCGCGGTTATCTTATAGGTCTTATCACGGGGCTTATTTTCTTTGTTTTAATAGCGGTTATAACGTTTATTGTTAATAAAAACGGTTTTACTGTTGATACTCTGTTTAAGCTTCTGATAATCATGCTATCTTCATTTATCGGCGGGATTTTCGGCGTGGGCAGAAAAGCAAAAAAGTATATTTAGCGTTTTAGCGACCGCAAATAATCCTTTTGTTCTTCGGTGATACGGTAGCTTTCACAGGCTTTTTGAATTGTTTTATTATGTGTCCAATTATCTTTAATCTCATCGTTTTCGATTACAAAAACGGCTATATCCCACTGTTTTGAAAGTGCGGTAGCAAAAAACCATGCAATCATCATTTTAACATAGTACTCGTCGCTTTTTACCGCGGCGGGTATTTTTAAGTATTCGGGCTTAAAATCACCGTCAAGGTAATGACTCATAAGCATTTCAATGGCAAACCGTATTGTGTAGGAATGTTTGGATTTTGACCATATTTTAATTTTTTCAAGCAATTTTTCTTTATTTTTCTTAAATATTTTCGGTGACATAATATCACATACAGCCCAGTTATCAACAAAGGGCAAAAACTTTTCAACCTCAGCAATACAGTTGTCGTAATCTTTAATTTCGGATATTAAAAGACCGTGTAGCATATTTTCGTCATAATATTGGTGGGGAAGTGCTTTTAAAAATTCGGTTTGAGGACTTAATTTTAACAATTCCTTTGCAAGTGCTCTTACCTTAGGAACGCGCACACCGATAAATTTTTCGCGTTCAACGTTTGGGGTAAGGCGCGCTTGAAAATCTGCATATTCTGTATCGCTCAACCCGAAAAGCTTTTTTTGAATATCTGTCATAATATCACCTTGCTTCACTATTATGTCAGCTATTATAACACAAAGTCCGGTATTTTACAAACATCTTGTGGGATTTGTCGATTTTGTGATTTAACTACAAAGAAAAAACCACTTCCGAAGAAGTGGTTTTTTCATGGCTGGGGTGGCAGGATTCGAACCTACGCATGCAGCAGTCAAAGTGCTGTGTCTTACCGCTTGACGACACCCCAAAATATTTACTTTAAAAATATAAGTGCCTTAATCTTTATTAAGGCACTTATTTTGTGGGGTGGATAGTGGGATTCGAACCCACGGTCTCCAGTGCCACAAACTGGCGCTTTAACCAACTAAGCTATACCCACCGTGACGCAAAAAGTATTATACCATATCAGTTACTTTTGTCAAGATTTTTTTTACAATTTAAAATCATCGGCATTGTAATTATCGGCGGGCTTAATATTTAATGGCTGGCGCTTTAAAGGATCGTATTTATAGTGGCGGCAATAATCTTTTGAATCAGTAACACCGCGCTTTTTACAAAAGACATCGTCACCGAATTCCGACTTTCTTCCGTGAACGCAATAAGCGCAGGAATGCTGAAGCTTTTTATTGAAAAAAGATGCCATAACCAAATCCCCTTAAGGTTACTTTATATAGATTATAGCAAATCCTCCTTAAAATTTCCACATTTATTTTTTCCGTAAACCGCTGCAAAGAAAATTATGAGCATGATTAACATTGAAATAAAAAGTGAATAATTGTTTATAAAATTCAAGCTTAAATCACTGTTTTTTATAACGGTTTGAATATCGGATTTTGTAACAGTAATCAAAAGCTTTGTTATCAAAATACTTAAAGCACCGTCTGCAGCTCTGATAACTGCAAAACAACCTTTATTTACCTTTAAATCGTTTGATACGGAAAATACCTGCATCCAAACACAAACGCCGCCAAAGCCCAAAAGAAAGGAAATTTTATATATGTTTTTTGTGTATATGACCGCGTTTGTTACCTCAAGTGCGTTTATCATAATATATCCGAATAAATTATCTTTGAATATTTTTATTAATTCGGTTATACCGGAAAAAAGTATTATGTAAGAGCAAATGTTTACCATTGATGTTGATGCCTCGGTAACACTTAAAGTAAAATTATCCCAAAAACGCATCGTATTTAATTCGTTTTTATTTATGCTTTCTGCTTTTTTTAACTTCGGTGCAAATATAAGTGCCAAAACGATTTTTGAAATAATTTGCGATGCAAAGAGAATAAGACCTGCCTGTTTGTTGCCGAGCATTCCCGATCCGATTGCCGAAATAATAAAAGCCGGCCCTGCGTTCACGCAGAATAAAAGCATTATTTTTGCTTTTTCCGAAGTTATTTTACCTGCTTTGCACGAATAATTTATAAGCTTTGCGCCGATAGGGTAACCACCAACCAACGAAAATATAAAAATAAGCATTTCATAACCGTTTAACCCAAAAAAGAAATATGAAATTTTATTAAAGGGTTTGAGATAATCTTTAATGTTCATATTAACGAGCAATAATATACACACCGTAAATGGAAAAAGCGACGGTATTATTACACAACCGCACACATCAATGCCTTTAATTATTCCGATTTTTACTGCTTCCGATTTATTGATTACAGCAATAATTGCTGCGATTGTCAATATAAACGCAAATATGTTTTTATTCCTAATTTTCAAGAGTATCACCTGTAGAATATATGTATATTGCGAATTATTATAGAATTATCATCATAATATTTTCAGGTGATACTAATGGCAAAGTTTAAATTTTTAAGTAAAAAGAAGAGGGATAAAATCAGTCTGTTGCGTCTGTCTGAAACAAATGTTGTAAACGGCGCGCACATCGAAATATTTTCAAACAGACAAATACTGATAGAGGGTGTTAAATCGGTTTGCGATTATAAATCCGATTATATAAAGCTAAAAACCGATAAGGGTTACATTGCAATAATAGGAAATAGGCTTGATATAGCGGTATTCGGTGATAAATCGATTACCGTTAACGGAATTATTAACAATATCGAACTGCTGTACTGAGGTAATGCTATGCTTTGGGTTATTAGATATTTTAAGGGATTTTTGCTGATAAAAATATACGGTGACTCTTGTGAACGCTTGCTGAATATCGCCGCAAAGAACGGTATTATGCTTTGGAATATGCACTACAAAAAGAACTATATCACTGCCTGTGTTTCAATAAAAGATTTTAGACTTTTAAGAAAAATTATCCGAAAAAAGTCTTTAAAGATACATATACTTTCAAAACACGGCTTACCGTTTATTATCAACGGATATGTTAACAGAACCGGCATATTTTGCGGTATTGCGATTTATTTTTTAATACTTTTATTTATGTCGGGCTTTATCTGGCGTGTTGAGGTTACCGGAAATGAAAAAACCGATACAAAACAGATTATCGATACTTGCAGTAAATTAGGCGTTTTTGAGGGTGTTTACAAGAATAAAATTGATACCGCAAATCTGCCGCTGAAACTATTAATGAAAACAGACGGTCTTGCTTGGTGCTCAATGAACATCGAAGGGTGTCTCTTAACCGTTAATGTAAGCGAAACGGTTAAAGACACTGCTGCCGTTCCAAGCAATCTTATAGCCGATTTTGACGGTGTTATAATGCGAATAGACGTACAAGAGGGAAATGTTTGTGTGAAAATAGGCGATACCGTAAAAAAAGGTGATTTACTTGTTTCGGGGGTTTTAAAAAATAATTCTGATTATATATTTAAAAAATCGGTGGGTAACATCTATGCCGAAACAGTAAGAAAATACACTTTAAGTGATAATTTAACAAAAGTCAAACAGGTACCTGCCGGTATTTCGGTTAACCGTTTTGTAATCTCGGTTTTCGGTGCTGATATTCCACTTTATCTGGGTGATGAATACCGCAACAATAAAAGTGAACTTAAGATTACCGAGTTGAAACTTTTCGGTGTTGATGTTCCGATAAAATTATATAAACGCAATTACCTAATTTATCAAAAGAAAAAAATAACCGAAGGTGAAGACAAAGTACTTAAAGGTATTGAAAAAAAGATAATGAAAAATATTAATAATATCAATGCCGTAAACTGTGAACTCACCAATAAAAATATCGAACGCAACGGTAATTTACTCACCTTAACCGAGGAGTTTACCTGTGTTGAAAATATAGCAAAAGAAGAAATAATTTTATTTAATACTGTAAATTGATTTTTTATACCTTATGTAGTATAATATTAAAAAACTATATGAGGTAAAGGATTTGTTTGAACAATTTATCGACATTGAGAGAATTGAATATATCGTTAATCTATTTGGTGATTTTGACGGAAATATCAAAACTCTCGAAAAAAGATATGGCGTTAATATAACGTCACACGGCGGCAAAATTAAGATTTCGGGTGAAACCGAAAATGTGCTTAAAGCGGTAAGGGCTGTCAACTGTCTGCTTATGATGATAAGCAAGGGTGAAACCATAACTTTGCAAAATGTTGATTGTGTTACCGATATGGTGGACGACGGGGAGGACGGCAGTATTTCAAAGCTTACCGATGCTGATTGCCTTTGTATCACATCAAAAGGCAAGCCGATAAAGCCAAAAACCTTAGGTCAGCGCAAATATACCGATGCAATATCAAAGCACACGGTAACCATTGGTGTTGGCCCTGCAGGTACCGGTAAAACCTATCTTGCCGTGGCACTTGCCGTTAATGCATTCAGAGCAAAGCAGGTAAACCGAATAATTCTTACAAGGCCGGCAGTAGAAGCCGGTGAAAAGCTGGGCTTTTTACCCGGAGATTTACAGCAAAAGGTTGATCCTTATTTAAGACCTCTGTACGATGCCTTGTTTGAAATGTTGGGTGCCGAAAATTTTCAGCGTTGTCAGGAGCGAGGGGATATTGAAGTTGCTCCGCTTGCTTATATGCGCGGCAGAACCCTTGATGACAGTTTTATTATTCTCGATGAGGCGCAAAACACTACCTCAGAACAAATGAAAATGTTTCTTACAAGGTTAGGCTTTAATTCAAAAATTGTTGTAACCGGCGACGATACCCAGATTGATTTACCTGACGGTAAGCGCTCAGGTCTTAAAGAAGCGGTAAAGATTTTAAAAGATATTGAGGATGTTGCCATTGTGCGTCTAAACGAAAAGGACGTTGTAAGGCACAGACTCGTTCAGGAAATTATAAAAGCTTACGAAAAAAACGGTGGTAAAAATGAAAGTAAAGGTAAATATAACTGATAAACAAAAAACGGTAAAACCCAAGTGCGGCACACGTCTGCTTGTAAGAAAGGCATGTACTGCTACTTTAAAAGAAGAACATTTCCCTTTTGATGCGGAAATAGATGTCAGTTTTGTTGATGACAGTCAGATTAAAGAACTGAATAAGCAGTTCCGCAATATTGATAAATCAACCGATGTTCTTTCTTTTCCGCTCGGCGAAAACGGTGAATATGATACCGATCCCGAAACGGGTATGAAAATGCTCGGAGATGTTGTGATTTCGCTTGAACACGCAAACGCACAGGCAGATCTTTACGGTCACGGTATCGAGCGCGAAACCGCATATCTTACCGTTCATTCAGTACTGCATCTTTTGGGGTATGACCACGTAAACGGCGGTCTTGAAAAAACAATTATGCGTGAAAAGGAAGAGGCAATTCTCGATAGTCTCGGTCTTGCCGTAAACAAGGTTTAATTTATGCAAAAAACGATTGAGGAAAAATCCGCATTTATAGCCATTGTAGGCAGGGCAAACGTTGGCAAATCATCTTTACTAAACAAAATAATCCGGCAAAAGGTTTCTATTGTTTCCAACAAACCGCAAACCACACGAACAAGAATTATGGGTGTGCTTACAAATGCCGAAACACAATATGTCTTTATTGACACACCCGGATTTTTTAAGCCGAGAAACCTTTTGGACGAAAATATGATAAAGGCTGTGAACTCAGGACTTTCAGATATTGATGCTGCGATTTTAGTTGTTGATGCGTCTCCCGAATTTAGGCTTGATAAGAATAATATTCCGCCGGCTGAAATGGCGCTGATTGATAACCTTAAATCAAAAGGCATTAAAACAGTACTTGCTATAAATAAAATCGACTGCTTAAAATCAAAGGACGAGCTGTTTGAAATTATTTCCTGCTATAAAGATTTGTATGATTTTGATGATATTGTACCGATCAGCGCTAAAACCGGCAGTGGCGTTGATATTCTTACAAATCTCTTTTCACGTTATGCAAAGCCTGCCGTTCATTTTTTTGCCGATGGCGATATTACCGACCAGCCGGACAGAGTTATGGTATGTGAGATTATTCGTGAAAAAATTTTGAGAACTCTGTCTAAAGAAATACCTCACGGTGTGGCGGTGGATCTCGAAAAGTTTTATGAACGCGATTTACCTTCCGGTGAACCGATTGTTGAAATATCCGCTGTTATTTTCTGCGAAAAAGACAGCCATAAAGGTATTATAATAGGCAAGGGCGGAGAAATGCTCAAAAGAATAGGCAGTGATTCAAGACGCGATCTTGAAAAGTTTTTCGGTGCTAAAGTAAACCTTAAATTATGGGTAAAAGTAAACGAGAACTGGCGTAACCGACAGTCGGTTATCGATTCTTTGGGACTTGTTTCAGAATAACTGTTTTTTCCTTTAATATCAGCTTTGATTTTACAGATAATAATTCCGGTGATATCTGTGAAATCAAATGAAAACTGGTTAAAATTCATCATTACAGGCAAGCCGGATTACTATATTGATTATCTTAATTCCTTAAAAACGGAATCAAACGGTGATATTAATGAAATTCACGACCGATGGACTTGTTATAAAGGAAATGAATATCGGTGATACCGACCGCCTCATAACCGTTCTCACACGGGATTACGGTGTTATTAAAGCATTTGCGGCGGGTGCTAAGAATATCAAAAGCAAAAAAGGCTCTGCGACGGGTCTTCTTGCTTTTTCGGATTTTTTAATAGATAAAAAAGGCGATACATACAAAATACGTGAAGCCACTGCAAAAAAAGTTTTTTTGAACTTAGGCTCTGATATCGAATCCTTCGCACTTTCTCAATATTTTTGTGAGCTTTGTTCGGTCTTAGGTCCGCAAGAGGGAAGCGGATCAGAGGAGTTTTTAAGACTCATACTTAACTCCTTATATTTTCTTTGTGAAAAAAAACGCAACCCCACGGTAATCAAAGCAATAACAGAACTTAAAATCGCCTCAATATGCGGCTATGCGCCTAATGTTGTCGCGTGTGAGAGCTGCGGCAGGTTTGAAGATGACCAAATGTATTTTAAACTCGATGAGGGTATATTGCTGTGCGGTGAATGTAAGCGCGGTAATTTATGCCGTAAAATCAACCGTACCGTGCTTGAAGCAATAAGACATATAGTTTTTTCAAAATTTGAAAATCTGTATCAATTTGAAATACCCGAGAATGATGCAAAAACTTTATCTGAGTTATCGGAAAAATATATATCCGTACAGTCTGAACACAGCTTTTCAACACTTAATTTTTATAAATCAATTTTGTAGGAGAAAATATGTACGATCTTCTTAAAAACTGCAAAACACTTGAATTACCGCTGATTTTAAATATGCTGTCTTCACTTGCATCTATGCCCGATGCAAAAGAAATGGCTCTTAATATTAAGCCGGATAATAATATTGATAATGTTGCCGAAAGTATTGCTCTAACGGAGGATGCCTACATACTTATGGCAAAATATTCATCGCCGTCTTTTTCGGGAACACCGAATATTGTTTCTCCGCTTAATAAGGCGCGGCTCGGTGCTTCGCTTTCCGCCCGTGAACTGCTTGACATAGGCGAGGCTCTCAAAACAGTTCGATCGGTAAAATCTTGGCGTGAAAACAACAATGCAAAAGATAACCGATCAATAGACAGATATTTTGAAACATTAAGCCCCAATAAATATATTGAAGATAAAATATATTTTGCAATTAAAAGCGAAGACGAAATATCCGATAATGCTTCGCCCGAGCTCGCTTCCATAAGACGTAAAATATCGCAATGTTCCTCAAAGATTCGTGATAATCTTGAAAAAATCGTGCGCGGCAGCACTGCTAAATATCTGCAAGATGCGATCATTACGCAGCGAGACGGCCGTTTTGTTGTTCCTGTTAAGATTGAATATCGCTCCGAAATTAAGGGTATAGTTCACGATACCTCGTCCTCCGGCTCAACACTTTTTGTTGAGCCTATGAGTGTAGTTGAAACAAATAATGAAATCAGGGTTTTAAAGTTAAAAGAACAGGACGAAATCGCCCGTATTTTATTTGAACTTTCTGCCGATGTCGGCGGCTTTGCCGATAGTATCGAAATGTCATATAAAGCCCTTACCGTGCTTAACCTTATTTTTGCAAAGGCGCGTCTTGCGGTTAATATGAAAGCCTCTGTTCCCAAAATCAATTCAAACGGTTTTGTTATGCTTAAAAACGCAAGGCACCCGCTTATTGATAAGCATAAGGTAGTGCCCATAAGTCTTTCTTTAGGAGGAGATTTTGATACACTGATTATTACAGGGCCGAATACCGGCGGTAAAACAGTTACACTCAAAACTGTCGGTTTACTTTGTCTTATGGCAATGTGCGGACTTATGATACCGGCGGACGATAACAGCGAAATAGCCGTTTTCGATATGATATATGCCGATATTGGCGATGAGCAAAGCATAGAACAGTCACTTTCAACATTTTCATCGCACATGGTGAATATCGTTTCAATTTTAAAGGACTGTAATGAAAACTCGCTTGTTTTATTTGATGAGCTATGTGCAGGCACCGACCCCATTGAGGGAGCGGCGCTCGCAAAGTCAATACTTATAGAGCTTAATGAACGTCACACAAAATGTGTTGCAACCACTCACTATTCAGAGCTTAAGTCCTATGCAATAGACGGTTACCGCGTTGAAAACGCAAGCTGCGAATTTGATATTGAAACACTTAAACCAACATATAAACTTATCATCGGCATACCCGGAAGATCAAATGCTTTTGCCATTTCATCCAGACTCGGTCTCGATGAACACATAATAAGTAACGCATCAAATCAGTTATCCGATGATGATTTGCGATTTGAAAGGGTTGTTACAAGTCTTGAACAGGCGAGAAAATCAGCCGAGGAAGAACGCGAAACGGCCGAAAGATTGCGTATCGAACTTGCCGAAAATAAAAAAATCACTGAAAATTTGCAAAAAGCATTCAGAAAAGAGCAGGAGGATATAATAAACCGCACTAAGTCTGATGCTCAGCGCATAATTGAAGATGCGAGATACAAATCAGATTTACTGCTAAATGAACTTGAAGATATAAAGAAAAAAATCAATGCCGAAAATGCGGCAAATCTTATGAATAAGGCTAAACACGACACAAAGCGACTGCTTAATAACCTTGAAGATACTTCAAATCCGGTAGAACAAACCGATAGCACACTTGATAAGCTTACAAAACTGCCGAAAAAGAATGATATAGTCGTTATAGCAAGTCTTAATCAGGATGCAACCGTAATTGATGTTGATGAAAAAACAAACCGTGTGAACGTTGTTTCCGGCGCTTTAAAGCTATGGACAAGTATTGATAACCTGCGCATTAAAAAAAGTGCAGTTTCCACAGAAAATAAAAAAACACGCCGTGTAACCGGTATGATATCACGCGCTGAGCGCAATGTTTCGGGTGAGCTGGACATACGGGGCTTTGCAAGTGATGAAGCGATTATGGAGCTTGATAAATATATTGATAATGCCATTCTCAGCGGTATCAGCGTTATTAGAATAATTCACGGCAAGGGCACAGGAGTTTTAAGAAAAGCCGTACAGTCTCATCTGAAAAATCACAAAAAAATCAAGTCTTTCCGCCTCGGTGTATTCGGGGAAGGGGAAAGCGGTGTTACCATTGCAGAGCTTGAGCAATAATAAAAAGATACCTTTAATTCATTTGGTTGAAATTAAAGGTATCTTTTATATTTTTAATATTTAAGAAAGTCCGCCGTTTACCGAAAAAATCTGACCGGTAATATATGCGGCATCGTCCGATGCAAGATAATATACAGCCGCCGCTATTTCCTCAGGTCTTGCCATTCGTTCTATAGGTATATCGCTTACAAATGCTTTGATATCATCTTTTGAAAGCTCGCCGTTCATTTTAGTATTGGTAATACCGGGAGACACCGCATTAACGGTGATATCAGAAGGCGCAAGCTCCTTTGCCAATGCTTTCGTAAGACCTATTACACCTGCTTTTGATGCGGAATAGGCAACCTCACACGAAGCGCCGACTTCTCCCCATATAGACGATATATTTATTATCCTGCCGCTCTTTTGCGCTACCATATATTCCGAAGCAACACGGCAACAGTTGTAACAGCCTATAAGGTTAACACCGAAAATTTCATTTGTTTTACAGTCTTCAAGCTCGGTTATAAGACCGATGTAAGAAACACCTGCATTGTTTACTAAAATGTCTGTACTTCCGAACACATTACGGGCATAGGAAAACGCCGATTTTATATCTTCGGTATTTCTCACGTCGATTTTGTAAGGCAGAGTTATATAACCCTTTTCATTTAAAGATTCGGAAAGCTCTCGTGCAGCCTTATCGGAGTTGTTGTAACCGATTATAACATTATATCCTTTTTGGGCAAATAGGGAAGATACAGCGCTGCCTATTCCACCGGCACCGCCGGTTACGATAACTGTTTTATTCAAAGCAATCACTCCTATAACGAAATTATAACACATTTAAAAATAAAATCAAAGGTTTTTACAATAATTTGGGTTCTTAATATTGTAAAATACATATATATTGTGTAGTTTACATAATCAGTTTACATAATATTTTAATGTTCAAAAATTTATATTGACATGTAATTAAAAATAGTGTATAAATAATATTGTATAGAAGTCACTTGGCTCATATTTATGTGAGCATAGTGAATTTTTTTACTGCTTTTTGTTAACATAATATCCCATATTTTGCAATATATTGTATAGCAAACTTATACATTACCGATATATTGTAGTTATTTAATATTCGTAATATCTTGTCCTTATCTAACATATTTTATAGTGTGCTGTTAAGGAGTGATATTATGAAAACCGCTACTGTACTGAACCTCAAAGGGTTACATATTAAAGAGTTATTTTGCAAAAATAAAGTGCTTTATGTTTTTGCTCTTCTGTTCTTATTTGGAGTTGTTTTCGGTACTGTTTTGTTTGTCAAAAATCAAAATGTAAGATTGTATGCCGAAAGCTTATTTGATTTTTATATTTCAGCCAGAAAGGGAAGAGGCTTTTTAAAAATCGCTTCCCATTCCTTTATAAGTTCGGTATACTTACTTTTATTTTCGTTCTTTTGCGGTGCTTCATTATTGGGACTTGTTTTTATTCCTATATCGGTTTGTTTTTCGGGAGCTGCTGCCGGCGCCGTTATCAGCTTTGTTTATTCGGCTTACTCATTTAAGGGAATAGCGTTTAACGCAATTATTCTTATTCCGCCACTATTACCGATTTTGGTTTGCTTTTTATTTTCGGCAAAAGAATCGTTTTTCTTTTCGATTTGTATATCAAAGCTCACAATGCCAAAATCCCGTCCTGCCAATTTGTATGATGGGTTCAGGCTCTACTGTGGCAAATTTATAATATTTTTGCTGATTGTATTTTTATCCTCGATTATAAACGGATTTATTTGTGATGCATTTTTAGATTATTTTAAATTTTGAAGGAGGTGCGTATTGATGATTGACATTATTGAAGATTTTAAAGAATATCTCAATAAAACAAAAAAGTGTTCAAATAACACTCTTGAAGCATATATAAGAGACGTTACACAGTATTCATCATATTGTACCGACAACAAAATAAATGATTTTTCAAAAGCAACAGAGTCCGATTTTCGTAAGTTTTTAGAGTACCTTACGGTGCTTGGCAAATCCGATGCCACCAAAACCAGAATTATCGCTTCGGTAAGATGCTTTTATAAATATATGATAAGCATCGGCGCAGCCAAGCGAAATCCAACCGAAAGCATTAAAACTCATAAGGCAAAGAGGGAACTGCCGGGTATACTTGATTCTAATGAGATTATCTTGTTGCTGTCACAGCCGGACGGCAAGGATTATAAGAGTGTGCGTGACAGAGCAATGCTTGAGCTGTTGTATGCCACCGGCATTAAAGTTTCCGAACTTATTGACCTTAATGCCGCCGATATTAATATTGAAATAGGTATTCTGCATATAGTAAGTGAAAAACACGACCGTATAATTCCTATATATCAGGGTGCGCTTAAACATCTTGCCACATATATAAATGATGTAAGACCGGTTATATTGCAGGATTTTGACGGTGACAAGCTTTTCGTTAATATGAACGGCAAACCGATGTCACGTCAGGGATTTTGGAAAATAATTAAGCAGTATGCTCAAAAGGCGGGAATAGATAAGGATATTACACCGCACACGTTAAGACATTCTTTTGCGGCGCATCTTCTTGAAAACGGTGCACAGCTTAAGGATATCAAAGAAATGCTCGGACATTCAGATATATCATCAACACAGATTTACGCACAGCTGCTTAAAAGTAAATATATGCAATCGTATGCAAAGTTTCATCCGCTTGCAAAACGATAGACCGATATATTATTGTTTATCGGTCTTTATTTATTTCGGCAGTATATTGTGTGATAACATTTTACATACAATTTCTGTGAGGGAAGTGTGCTGTTGTATAATTTGCCAATTATACAAAATGAATATTTTGTATAATTAAGGGAAGTGCTTTCAGGTCAAATAAGGCTTTATATGCCTATTTTTGCTTTTTAAAGCCAAACAGCTAAATAAGCTGATCGTTAATTGCGCTGTTATTTTATATTTAGTTTGTGTTTTAAGCTTTATCCGATAACTTTTATAATTTATAATTTTGTTTATGTTTTTTTGAAAAATTATTTTTTGTTTCTAAATTATTATATATATTTCACCGGCTTCGCTACATTACCGGTTTTTAGTAAAATATTATTCTCCTTCTCATTTTCTCAGTTTTTTTCATACATATAATTATATCTGCAACCCTTTTTAAATCGATCACGGTTTTGTTAA